>NZ_CM001373.1:3192324-3492324 GCF_000236165.1 Fluoribacter dumoffii NY 23
GCCCCGAAGGCGTGCTGCGTATTCTACTGATTTCCGTTACCGTGTCAAACACTTTTTGCATTTTTTTTTAAATGTTTTCTTTTGCTTATCTACTGTAGTCCATATCGATCGACTCATACCCATATTGGACATTTTTTGCCTTTGCAGATCAGTAAATTCGTTGTGTGCGCTAAAGGAAATCATGCTTTTTACAAACACTATATTATATAGGAGATGGGGTTAATTATTCTTGAAAATGAGGTTTGGTAAATTTTAGTTAGAATAACAAATTAAGAGGGTATTTCTATTTTCTGCGCTCATAGAGGTAAAAAGTCATATCGTATGTATTCTTACCATCATGCTGTCTAAACTGTTTGTCCTGGCAATGCCATATTGATTGGTTAATTTCTGGAAAGAATACATCGGCTTTAAATTGATGATGTATTTGGGTGATATATAAACGTGTAGCTTTATTCATTGTTGCGGAGAATATTTCTGCGCCGCCAATTACCATAATTTCGGGAAATTCTTTCGTTTGCTCTATTGCTTTGTCCAGTGAATCGCAGACCACGACGCCCTCAATTGAAGCGATACTTCGACTAATAACTACATTTAATCTTCCGGGTAATGGTTTTCCTATGGACTCAAACGTTTTTCGTCCCATAATAATAGGCTTACCCATAGTCATTGATTTGAAATATTGCAGATCGGCGGGTAAATGGCAAAGTAATTGGTTATTGAGGCCTAAACCTCCAGCTTCATCAATTGCGGCAATTATACTAATCATGATCCCATCCTGGATAGAGCCATATTTTTGGCCATATTTACAGCAGCTAACATAGAACCTGGATCAAGCAGATTTTTACCTGCCAACTCCACGGCTGTTCCATGATCTACTGAAGTACGAATTATAGGCAATCCCAAGGTTACATTGACTGCATTATGAAAATCAGCATATTTAATTACTGGCAAACCCTGATCATGATACATCGCCACATAAACGTCACATCTACTGGACTGGTTTTTAATAAACATTGTATCAGCAGGCAACGGCCCTTGAACGTTAATGCCTTTATTTTTTAGTAATGACAATGCAGGAGTAATTACTTCAATTTCTTCGCGCCCCAAATATCCGGACTCTCCTGCATGCGGATTTATCCCCGCTACTTTAATATACGGAGTTTTTATATTGAAATCGCGAATCAGGGATTGATGAACTTGCGTAATCACTTTGATGATTAAATCAGAAGTAATTGTTTCAGCTACCTTGCACAAAGGCAGATGGGTAGTAACTAAAGCGACCTTCATCTCGTTACAAGCCAGCATCATAACTACATCATCTACTTTATAGTAGTCTGCAAAATACTCGGTGTGTCCGCTAAACGGAATACCTGCCGCATTAATATTTGCCTTGTGCACTGGGGCGGTAACTAATGCGGAAAATTCACCACGGCCACATAGGATTGCGGCTTTATTGAGTAATTCGATAACATAAGTAGCATTTTGCGGATTGAGATGTCCTGTTTGGACCTCTGTAGGGCATGTGACCGAAAACACGGACAGATGACCCAGTTTAGGTTCTATAGCTTGGCCACTTTGATATGAGTTAAAACAAATATCGAGATTTAATTCTTTTGCCCTCGCCTCCAGGACTGCTTGATCACCTAAAATGACCAAGGGAAAATCATATTCTGCAAGAGCCAGGCATAAATCAGGACCAATCCCTGCCGGCTCTCCACTACTAATTAACAGCGGCTTCACGCCAATTCCTTATCAATAATTTTAACGTAAGCATCGGAACGTATATGCTGTTGCCAATTTTGCACTGCTTCAGCAAATTTGCGTTGTTGTAAGAATTGTCGAACCTGTTGCTTTTTAAAAGCTTCTGAATCATCTTCCTGTTTCCGACCAAGAACCTGAATAATGTGCCAACCAAATTGTGATTTGACAGGAGGGCTAATTTCATTTACCGACAATTTATCCATAGCCTTTTCAAATTCAGGGACTAAAACTCCAGGGGCAACCCAGCCTAAATCGCCACCTTTAACAGCACTTGCCGAATCAAGGGAATATTGTTTTGCCATGAGTGCAAAATCTTTACCCGCTCTTACCTGTTGATAAATATTATTCACCTGTTTCTTTGAATCTTCAGGAAGCAAACTGGGATCGGGTTTTAAGAGAATATGACGCACATGGGTTTTAGTAATCACATGATGCTGCTTTTCCCCGCCAATTGAAACCAGCTTTATTAACTGAAACCCATTGCCTGCCCGTAAAGGACCAACTACCTGCCCTACTTTCATATTTACAACTTCTTTTGCAAACAATTCCGGTAATTGGGCCAAATGACGCTCGCCTAAATCGCCCCCTTCCAAGGCAAATTCCCCACTGGAATTCTCTATAGCCAGACGGCTAAAATCATCGCCTTTCTTTATTTTTACCAATAAAGATTCAGCTTTGTTTTTTGCTTTTTTTACTTGTTCTGATGTAGGTTCTTCATCAAGGGGAATCACAATATTTTGAAGATGATAGGTTAAGGCTGTACGATCGACTATGCCCCCTTCTGTTTTAAGATACTGTTCCACTTGCTCATTGGTAACCATTGCATCTTTTCCCACTGCTTTCTGCTGCAAATGTGAAAGAAGCATCTCTTTACGAATATTTTCTCTATATTCATTCCAACTCATCCCTTGTCTGGCAATTTCTTCGCGCAGCTGGGTCAGGGTAGCGTGATTTACCGCGGCAATTTTTTCAATTGCCTGGTTCAGTTCTGTATCATCCACTGTAAGACTATGTTGCTTTGCCATCTGCAGTTGCACATTGACATCAATTAAGTGTTGAAGTACTTGTTTGCGCAACACCGAATCCGCGGGTACCTGCAATTTTTGCGCGATAATTTGTTTTTTCGTTAACTCAACCTGTTTCTTAAGTTCACTCTCGGTAATCACTCCATTATTAACGACTGCAACTACCTTATCCAATAATTGTTTGGCTTCTGCCACGCTCACCAGAGCAAACATTATGCATACAAGGGCTATTTTTTTATACATGCCTCAATCCTTATTTACTTTTTTCGAGCAATTTAGGTTAATTTTATCCAAAATACAAGCAGCTATGTTTTATTTTTTACCGCTTTTTTGTTTATTGATGAAATGGATCATTGTATCCTGGAATATAAGTATTCAATACACTTCCCGGATCACTATTTGCTACTGATCCTAAGCCTTTTAACAAGATTTGCAAATAAATATTGTTATTATATTGGGGCAAATATTCCTGATTTAAACTTTTGAAGGTTCTTCCACCCATAATTCGTACTGCCCAGCAACAACTATCATATTGCATTCCCAACAAGGACATCATACTGTAGTCTTTACTGATGTTATAACTGTATGCACCCAGTGTACTCCAGCGATCACTTATTGGCCAAGAAACAGAAACTATCCCTTGATGTAACGCATTATCCACACCCTCATTATTCCTTACTTTGGTCACATCACCATTAATTAAATAGCTGTAGCCCACGTTAATAATTGCATTGGATTTGGGTTGATAATGCAAATTCAAGTTACCATTATTTGTTGAGGATGTCGCTGGGTCCCAAACGTAATCGCCCAGGATTTTCAAAAAGGGGTTGAAATGATAAATAGCACGTGAAGCGATAGGTGAAACACCATAGAATGGCGATACCTGTCCAATTTCATAACGACTGCCGACACAATAACCCGTTGGACTACGGCATAGTTGTACTCGTCTGTCTGAAAAATATTTGATTTGTCCAATAGAAAAACTGGCAAGCTCAACCCCGGAGCGTTCAGACAACCACCGTGTTGTCAGTGCATAGGATAATTGATTGGCATCACCAATTCGATCAAACCCGGAAAAACGGTTGGTTCTGAACAATTGATCAAAATTAAAAATCAAATTGGCAGTATCGTAAATAGGCAGTTGATTTTGATTATAAAAGGGTACATATAAATAAAATAAACTAGGTTCTAATGTTTGGGTATAAGATTCTCCCAACCAATTGAAATTGCGATCGAAAAATAAGCCCCCATGGGTACTGAAACGGGGAATAAAGCGATTGTAATCAGTGTGGGTATCATTCCAATTATTCTGCACCTGATAATAATTTTCTACGAACTCTCCCGATGGAGTAATAAACCCCCAACTGCTTCTCTGGGGTAGAGACAGCACTGGATTAAAATGAAATCTAGGGCCCTGGGGCATTTCAACCCCTAAAAATTGTCTTTGTGATGTTGGCCAAAAAAACTGGTCGTATTGGCCTGTAATGTTTAAATTAGCCTGGGCAGGTAAATCATAGTAATAACCGCGCGCATGCAATTGCGGTAATCGTTCATACTGGTCCGCGATAGGTGTCTCATTAATCGGATGCAAGGTTTGGAAACTTTGAACCATGCTTCTAAAAGTCCAGTGATCCGTGGAATAGGTTAGATCAGCTTGGCGTAATAACTGTCTTTGGGTAATCAGGGCCAGATTAGTACTGAAATCCTGAAAATAATAATCATCTGACACCTGCTGGACATTCACATTAAGCCGTAAATTAGGATTAATTTGCGTGGTATCAAGAAAACTCCAAAGCCATCGATTGTTGGATCTGTTTCTAAAGGAAGGGAACTCATCAGCATGGCTGTTCAAGAAATTCCGAAATGCAGCATCATTGGGCAGAAAATTACCCGTGAATCTTCCCATACTGTTTGCAGTTAAATACCGAAACTCTCCGCCTAGCATGACATTTCGTTTGGTATAAATCTGCGGCGTTAAAGTCAAATCATAGTTAGGTGCAATATTCCAGTAATAAGGGATCCCCAGATCAAAACCACCTACATTGGAATAGCCTGTTAAAGGCATTAAAAATCCCGATTTACGCTCCTTAGTGGTAGGGAAACTCAAATAAGGAACATATAAAATTGGCCACTCACGGATACGCAATTTCACATCCCTGGCAACACCTACCTTTTTCTTGTCATCAATAACGATGGATTTAGCCTCTAAACTCCAAGCTTTATCCTGGGGGGCACAAGTGGTATAAGTTGCCTGGCGCAATAAATAATCGGAGTTGGGAAAGCGCTGCATAAGTCGGGCTCTCCCCCATGCCGGTAACAAAGCCGCATGTTTGTTGACATTAAATCGATAAAGTACATCCTCCGTTTTACCTGATTTATCTTGAGGATTAATCGTGGCTTTACGGGCAATCAATAATTTATCGGGCTCCAGGTAATGAACATTACCCAGGAATTCAATTTTTGTAATCTGCTTGCTTTTAGGGTCTCGATAGACATAGGCCGTCTGCGCATTGACCACTCTTTGGCCTTGCTGAATTTCAACATTCCCTGCCAAAGTCGATGGCTTATCTTGATAAAACGACACGCGATCTGCCATGATCTTTATTTCATCTGGTGATGCCAGGGGTGTGACTGTGAGCGGCTGATAGGAACCAAGACAAATAGGGGAGCTTTGATCGGCATGCCACCCCAGGCATTGGGCAAATTTTTCTCTAATGGCATTGGTTAAATCCACATCCCGGGCGATCACACATGCTTGCACAGGCTCATTGATCATAGAAGACGAGTAGGCCAATGCCTGATACATTACCATGAGCACAATGAGCAGTACCGTACACATACTCATCAAGAACCATTTAAATGAAATCTTGTTCACGGGTAATAAAATGCCTTATTATGCATACAAAAATATGTAACTAATTACTTGTTGAGCATCGCATCCGCATTTAGGACCTTAGGGCAGCGATCATATGCCCCCCTCCAAATTTATAAGAGAAGGGCTCTTAGTTATTAAGTTACAACCATAAATAATGATGGGGAAGTATACCATGCATGAACGAGAAAACGCACTGAAAGAATGGTTAATTCATACTCTGAAACAAGATGATTTTCAGTTAGCTCCTTTAGCTGGAGATGCCAGCTTTAGACGATATTTTCGTCTTCAACATAACGGACTTTCCCAAATAGTCATGGATGCTCCTCCAGGAAAAGAAGATCTCAAACCTTTTATCCATATTGCAAGAGTTTTGGAACATTCCGATGTACATACACCTAAAATTCTCGCCATGGATTTAGATAAAGGATTCTTGCTTTTAAGCGATTTGGGTGATGAGCTTCTTTTAAACGCATTGAATCCAGAAACAGTAAATGCCCATTACCAGCATGCGATAAAAACTTTATTTAAAATTCAAAAGTGTTCCATTCATGATCCGCTACTCGCTTCGTTTGATGAAGCTCATATGCTTAAAGAAATGAGTTTGTGCCCTGAATGGTTTTTTAAAGCCTATCTCGATCTGGATCTCGGTCATGAAGAATGCACGCTGATTCAGCAAACCATGGAGGGCATTGCCAAGGAGGTAGCCCAACAGCCCCTTACTTTCATTCATCGAGACTATCACTCGCGCAATCTGATGCTCTTAAAAAATCAGTCAGAAACCGCATTGGGAGTGATTGACTTCCAAGATGCGATGCGTGGCCCCCTCACTTATGATTTGGTTTCCTTACTCAAGGATTGTTATATTAGCTGGCCACGAAGTAAAGTGCTCGAATGGGTCGAATTTTTCTACACCCACAGCCCATTAGCCAGAAATTATTCTTTACCGGAATTTATCCGTGCATTTGATTTATGCGGTTTGCAAAGGCATTTGAAAGTTTTGGGCATATTTTGTCGTTTGCATTTACGGGATCATAAACCAGGGTACCTTAAAGACCTGCCATTAGTATTAAAATACGTGCTTGAATGTACCGAAACCTATGAAGAGTTACATCCATTCTTCCAATTTCTGCAAATGAGAGTTTATTTACCATGAAAACTGCTATGATTTTGGCTGCCGGCAGGGGGGATCGTTTGAAACCTATTACCGAACGCATGCCCAAAGCACTGTGTATTGTTAAAGAGAGACCCTTAATAGAACATCATGTAATCAATTTAGTAAAAGCAGGCTTTCAACGGGTGGTAATTAACCATGCCTATCTGGGGGGACAAATCCGCCAACACTTAGGAAACGGCTCCCGGTGGGGAATAGATATTTGCTATTCACCCGAACCTCCCGGTGGACTGGAAACTGGTGGGGGTATTGTCAATGCACTACCTTTGTTAGGTGTTAACCCTTTTATAACAGTCAATGCAGATATTTATACCGATTTTGATTTTTCTCAATTGCAGCCCGAAAATACCGCTTCCATCCATGTGATCTTAGTGAATAAGAATCCTGCATTAAACCACCATGGGGACTTTGGTTTAATCAATCAAATCCAATTGAGTAACAATAACCCGGAATATACTCTGGCAGGCATCTGCTGCTATAACCCCAAAATATTTACAGACTGCCGACAGGGACGTTATTCAATAGCGCCTTTAATCCGTCATTATGCTGCTCAAAATAAAGCCACTGCCAGTGTTTATAACGGCCTCTGGTATGATATAGGAACGCTGGAAAGACTGCAGGCCGTAAATCAAATTTAAAAGTGTATTTTTGATGAAGGTCCATGCGCATAAAAAAAGGGACTCGTTAGAGTCCCTTTTCTTTGCTATGCCCCATAGCGATTTATCTTAAAAGGTTAGAATTGAGAAGGAGCAGTCGGTGCTTCCGGTTCGACTTTTTCTTCTACTTCCGCAGTCTCAATCACGCGCTCAACAGCTTTTTTAGCAGCGACTTTTTTGGCTTCTTCAAGTCTATGTTCGCCTGGATATTCGCGTTGTCGAGAAACAATTTGAGTTGGAACCTTACTCTCCTCCAGATATTGCTTAAATTCCTGAGCTGAATCTGTTAATAAGTTTTCCACTTCTTCTACAGAAAGTTTGCCTATCTTATTTCCATCGGCATCCGTTTTAAAGAAATAACCATCTTCAGTTGCAACTTGATGTTTGTCCGCTAACCATGCATTAAACAGGCGGTCCAAAGATTCAACTGTTTTCTCTTCCAAGGGTGGAGCTCCTTTTTCTGTTGAAGCATATCCGCGTACAAAATGTCCCTCTTTATTAATAGCAAAGTCGAAACGAATACCTGGATAATTTTTATCCGATAATGCACCAATAGCCTGCTGGGCAATTCCTCGTTGCATGTTTTTAAAGTTAGAGGACTCCGGTGTCTGGCCAGACCAGATTTGTGCATCTTGAGAAAATTTAAACGTAACAAATTGCGCGAATTCATCTACTGCTTTTATTACTTCTTGAGCAGTTTTCATGGCTTCGGGATTTTTATTCAAGTATCTCGATTTTTCTACTATTTGATGAACTCGTTGACTTAAATATTGCGCGGCTTCTGGTGAGTTTTCCGCTATTTTCATGGCTCTTAAAAGATCTTCTCTGACGGGCAATGACTCGTCTTTAGCGCGTAATATTGCAGGTGCATTTGCAGACATAAATTATTCTCACTCGCAAATTTCTATTATAAACTTGACTTTATTATAGCAAATCAATAGTTGTTACAGGTGTACCGATTTTTGCACTCCCCGTTAAAAATTTGTAAAACAGGGAAGCCAAAAGGGCCCGCTTGCAGGCGGGCGCTCAGCTTTAGGAAGAAGCATCCTCATGCATAAATGGTGATTTAATTTCGTCAGTAACTGAATCAAATAAACGCTTCTTCATTGAATCAAAAGTAAACTCATCAACTAAAATCGCATCCCATCGCACGGCTTCCGTAGCAAGTAAGGCATCCATTTCCTGTTGGGTTAATTCATTCTTTTCAACTTTTTCCTTTAATTTATCGCGTAACTGACCAAACTTAATCCGTTTCAAGTCACCGACTTTTTTGAAAAGATCATCGGTTTGAATGATTTGCTGTAAAGCATGTTCTACCCTGTCTATTGGCTGCTTCGGATCACCGCTCAGATATACAATATCCTTCAATCGATTGCGATACTGATTATTCTTACTCATCAAATGTGCCAATTTTTGCTCTAACTTATCGGAGGGGTAACTCATCGTTTGCCCAAAGGGAAATGCCAGCAGACGAGCAAAAAATCCCAAGAACCGGGATGGGAAATTGTAACACAAGGCGATCATGGCTCTTTGAGCGTGATAAAAACAATAGGATACAGCCCATTGAGCATGCAACAGGTCATCAGGATTTTCACCATTCACCTGCACATTACGCAATACCCCCATCGCCATATAGAGATAGGACATTCCATCAGCCAGACGGGCTGACAAGCGTTCTTTACGTTTTAAATCACCACCCAAAACGATTAAAGCCAGATCTGCAAGCCAGGCATAAGCATGGCTTAGACGTGCCAGTCTCTTATATTCACGCTTCATTTTTAGCTTGGGTGCACTGATAAAGATCCCGCCAGTCCAGGCAGAACAAATTGTTTTGGCGAAATTTTGCATGAAGTATTGGATATGTTTCCAGATGACCTCTCTAAATGCGGCTTTATCCTGATTGGAAATTGCATAAAACTCATTTCGGACAAAAGGATGGCAAGCCATCGATCCTTGCCCAAAAATCAACAAGTTTCGTGACATCACATTTGCCCCTTCCACCGTGATGGAAATAGGAACCCCGTTGTAAAAGTTAGTTAAATAGTTTCGTGGACCAACTACCACGGCACGTCCCGCATGCACATCCATGGAGGAATTAACCACTAACCGGGCCAGTTCCGTATTAAAATATTTCGCAATTGCAGAAGCGACTGAGGGTTTTTTATGTTCATTTACAGCAGCTACGGTCAATAATCGATTGGAATTTATCAGATAACTTAAACCTGCTATCTCTGCAAGTTTTTCTTCCACTCCTTCAAATTGACCTATCTCAACATTAAATTGACAACGTATTCGTGCAAAAGCACTGGTTGCGATATAGCAAGAGGAGGAAGTACCGGCTCCAAGTGCAGGTAAAGAAATAGAGCGGCCAATAGATAAACATTCAACCAACATCTGCCATCCAGTCCCTATTCGTTTTTGTCCTCCAATCACCGTAGTTATAGGCACAAAAATATCTTTTCCACGAATAGTACCGTTCATGAAGGGCTGATCCGACGGTAGGTGGCGATTTCCAATTTGCAAATTTTCGGTATCCCGTGGAATTAACACACATGTAATTCCCTCTTCCCCTTCTCCCTTCAATAAACCATCAGGGTCTTTTACATTCACTGCAAGCCCAATTAACGTGGCTACTGGAGCAAGCGTAATCCATCGCTTATCTATGGTAATACTTAATCCGAGCACCATTTTGCCATCGATTTTCTTTTTCATGACGATGGCAGTCGATTGAATAGAGGTCGCATCGCTGCCAGCCCCAGGTTCAGTCAAAGCAAAGCAAGGGATATCAATACCCTTGGCAAGACGGGGTAAATAATGCGCCTTTTGTTCTTCGGTACCATAATAATTAATTAATTCTCCCGGGCCTAAGGAATTAGGTACCATAACCGTTACCGCAGCGACTCCTGAACGAGTGGCTATTTTCATCACCACATCGGAGTGTCCGCGGGCAGAGAATCCTTTACCCCCATATTCTTTGGGTATTACTAAACCAAAAAATCCTTTTTCTTTCATGTAATTCCAGACTGGTTCGGGTAAATCGCGATTTTGGCTAATCTCCCATTCATCAATCATGCTGCATAAAGTCTGGGTTTCATTATCGAGGAATGCTTGTTCTTCTGCAGAAAGCGCGGTAGAGACACTGGCTAGCCGATCCCAATTCGGCTTTCCTATGAAAATATCTTGCTCCAGCCAGGTATCTCCCGCGTTTAATGCTTCTTCTTCAGTTTTCGATAACTTGGGAATTGATTTGCCCGCTTTTTTATAAAGTAAATCTGCAATCGCCGCCCGTAGCGGTTCGAGATAAACTACAAGTAGGGCTGTAATAATTACCAGCCATAAGATAAAACCCATGATCCACGGTAACCCGATGGCAAAAGTCGCGACAATGAGATAAAAGACACTTCCCAATTCCCAAACCAATGGATTCATTGCCCTGTAGAGAACAATCAGGGTAAATATCAGATAGAGTAAAAAAAACAGAATGGCCATAATATCAATACCTTCCCTTGCTTTGCATAATAAAGGTGTAGTATATACTCTTTATTTTACGAGTAGCAATTGAACATGAACCCACGTTTGGTTTGGAATTTCGAATTTAGCTCGAAAACAAATGCGCCTGTGCCCCATTTTACTGAGGAAAATACGGATGATCTGAAATGGGAGATTCGTTATTTTTGGCCAGAGAACGAGATAATAATTCTTAATCCAATAGCCCCTTCATTGCTCGATTTAGCAAATTACAAGCGAAAACATAAAGAAGACTATTATTATTTATTGCCAGAACGTAATTACAACATCAAAAAACGTAACGACCAATTGCTTTATAAACCCTTGCTAAAACAGAATAATCAAGCTGCCGGCTATGGGGCAAAAATAATCCTTACCTCTCCTAACGACCAGTCGCTTCCATCAGACTTACAAAAAATAATACCTCAGATAGAGACAGATGGGGTTGGGGTTTATGTTAAAAAAGAAGCGTTTATTTATAAATTTCCAACGACACCTGCAATAAAAATCGAACTGGCACGTCTTGAAGTCCTCCATAAAGTCTATTTCAGTTTATGCATCGAAGGAAAATCGCATCATTTAGTGGAGACTATTTCCAAACACTTGCTGGATAAACCTGTTTCTTGCGAATATGTTACTTTCCTCAAAAATTTGCTGAAATTATGATAAGAACTCTATTAGACATTATTCTAAGCTTTGGAAAGATCGGCCTCATCTCCCTGGGGGGAGGCAATTCCATGTTAAAACTGCTGGAATATGAATCTGTGGAATATCGGCATTGGATTGGACAGGAAGAATTTATCGCCATGGTAGGCTCCAGTTTCATTTTCCCCGGATTAACCGGGGTTAAGCTTTCAGCGCTTATCGGCTATAAAGCTGCCGGGATCACAGGCTTATTGCTTGCTGTGCTTAGCCTTAATTTACCGGGATTATTAATGGCCATATTGGGATATCAGTGGCTGACGAGCCATAATGGTCCGGTAATGCGCAAAATAATGATTGGCGTTCAATATGGTGCATTGGCACTTTTGGCCGCAGCGAGTTATTCCGTTGCCCAGGGGGTGGTAGATATGTATTTTTCTATCCCTATTGCCCTGTGTTGCTTCATTTTTTTTCTCGCCTTAACTTTTTGGAATGTATCTCCTTTTTATGGGTTTGTTGGATTTATTGTTGTATGTTTTTTTCTGGTTCGTTGAAATAAGTAACATGCATAGCCCAAGAATACTTAACAAGCTATGCCAGGATTCTTAAAATAAATGGAGTTACCCTTGGATACAATGTTGGATAATCCTGAATATTATATTAATCGAGAATTTTCTATTATTGCATTTAATCAGAGGGTTCTTATGCTGGCGAACGACGAGCGTGTTCCTTTGCTGGAAAGAATGCGTTTTCTGAGTATTTGCAGCAGTAATCTCGATGAGTTTTTTGAAATACGTGTCGCGGGTCTTAAGGAAAAGATCGCCATGTCTTCGGGAAAATTAACCATTGACGGATTACGTCCAGAGGAGGCTTTTAGCCAAATCAGTCAAAAAACCCATAAACTCATTGAACAACTTTATTCAATTTTTAACAAGCAACTTCTTCCAGCTTTAGGCAAAGAAAAAATTTTTTTCCTGGACACCGCTCAATGGACAGATGACATCCATTTGTGGGCAAAACACTATTTCAAACATGAAGTTCAACCGGTAATCAGCCCCATAGCCCTCGACTTGGCCCATCCTCTACCCCAACTTATTAATAAAAGCTTGAACTTTATTATTTCATTAAGCGGTAAAGATGCCTTTAACAGAAATATCAATTATGCAGTAGTGCATGCGCCAAGATCGCTCCCCAGAGTTATTCATTTGCCCTCAGAGTTATGTGGAGATGCTCACTATTTTGTGCATCTTTCTTCAATCATTACCACCCACGTAAACAGTTTATTTCCCGGCATGGAAATTAGCGGGTGTTATTCTTTTCGCCTTACACGAAATAGTGATTTGTTTTTGCGGGAAGAGGAAATTGACGATTTGGCAAAAGCCCTGCAACGAGAGATTTTTTCCCGGCATTACGGACATGTGGTTCGCCTGGAAATTGAAAAAAATTGTCCGGAAAAAATTGTTGATTTTTTATTGCAAAAATATCACTTACGCCATGAAGATACTTATTATTGTGATGGACCAGTTAATATTCAACGTCATTTAACTGCCATTAACAGCATTGACCGACCTGATTTGAATTATCCGCCTTTTGCAGCGCAGTACCCCCAGTTTCCCAGAACAGAACGTAACCTGTTTAACGTGCTTGATGAACAAGACATTCTGCTTCATCACCCCTACCAAAGTTTTGAGGTGGTCATTGATTTTGTAAGGCAAGCGGCAAGTGATCCCAATGTCCTGGCAATCAGCCAGACGCTGTATCGGACCCGTTCAGAATCAGTTATGGTTGATGCCTTGGTTGATGCTGCCCATTCCGGTAAGGAAGTTACTGCTGTTATTGAGTTACGTGCCAGGTTTGATGAAGAATCCAATCTTAAATTGGCAAATCGTTTACATGCAGCCGGGATCCTGGTGCTTTACGGGGTAGTGGGATATAAAACTCATGCCAAAATGACCCTCGTTGTACGTAGAGCGCATGGCAAATTGAAGCGTTATGTCCATTTAAGTACTGGTAACTATCATGAATATACAGCAAAACGTTACACTGACCTGGGTTTATTGACTTGTGAACCTACAATTACTTCAGATATTCAAATCATTTTTCAGCAGTTAACAGGCCTGGGTAGGGTAGTTAAACTCAAAGCCATTAGCCATTCGCCTTTTACTCTACAAAAAACGCTGTTGCAATATATAGAACAATGCACCGCAGTGGCTTTAAAAAAGGGAGAATCAGAAATTCTGCTTAAGGTAAATGGATTAGCCGATAAAACCATTATCCAGGCGTTATACAAGGCTTCCCAATCAGGGGTTAAAATCAATTTGCTTGTACGTGGTGTATGTTGTCTGAAACCTGGGATACCCGGTATTTCAGAGAATATCCGGGTTCTTTCCTATATAGGACGTTTTTTAGAACATCATCGAGTATTTTATTTCCGTATTCAGGAAGAAGAATTTTATTTTTGCTCTAGCGCTGATCTGATGGAACGCAATTTGTATCATCGTATTGAAATTATGTTCCCTATTCTTAATGAGGCCTGCAAAAAACGAATTAAACAAGAAATTATCAAAAATTACCTTAAAGACAACAGCAATACTTGGGAAATGCAAAGTGATGGGAGTTACAAGCCTTTAAATCAGGGTAATAATAATGCCCAGGAAAAACTGATTAAACTATACCAGGATGAGGACAATTCGATTTAGGAGGATTGGGTAATTTCTTGCGCTGTCAAAAGCCTAAGCTAGCGAAAACAAGTTAATTGAGGATGCGCCCCCAATTGCAAATGCGCCTCCGTTCCCAAAGGAATAGCATAATTTACCGGACCATGGCCAACTCCTGGAACTCTTAGTACAGGAATGGCACTTTTTTCCGCAAAACGCTGTAAAACAGGTTCTATCAACGAAGATCCATTGGGTTCGCGGCCCTCCAGAAAATCGCCCAACAAAATAGCAGCAGCTTGGGTAAACATACGGGCTTGTGTTAAATGTTCCAGCATTCGATCAACCCGGTAGCCACGCTCCCCAATTTCTTCGAGTAACACAATTTTATTGCGGCCATCCATTTGCCAACAGGTACCAATTCCTGATTGAATAAGAGCTAAATTTCCACCGGTTACTTGGGATTTAATCAATTCCTCATTCTCAGCATGCTTGTTCAGAGGAATTAAATCTTTGAAGTGAGCCGCGGTCCCAGCAAACAAAACCGATTGAACTGAAGCAATCGTCTCTTGGCTAAATTTATCAGGTGCTGCAGCACCATGAATTGTCGGCCATTGCCAATGTTGCTGTAAATAGAGATGAAGGCAGGTGATGTCACTCATACCCACAAATATTTTGACCCTCTCTGGAGCATCAATTGCAGTCAATTGGGGGATTAAACGAGTGGAACCATAGCCTCCTCGCACACAAATCACTGCTTTTGTTTCAGGATTCAGCAAGGCATTTTTCAGATGTTTAAACCTCATCTCATCGGTATTCGCGCAGAGGAGATCGCGGGCAAAAATATCCTCCTGAACCACGCAGATTAATCCCCAGGACTCCAACAATTTTTTTAAATCAAGCAGTTGGCTGTCGGTACTTCGGGATGAAGGGGCGATAATCTCTACAGAATCCCCTGGTCTTAACACCGGTAATTTTTTCATTTTTTATCTCTTAAATTTCGTCCCTTACTGAGGCTAAGAAGCACCCTCTTAGATAAGCAGTGTTTTACTGAGCTTTCCAGGCTCTTCACAAACCAGTCGCGGCAATAAATATCCGGGTAAAAGATTTTGTAATTGCTTGTAAATAGATTGTACTGTATCAAAAGGTAAATCAAAATGGCTTGCCCCTTTTACTTTATCCAATTGATGCAAATAATAAGGCAAGACCCCATAAGCAAATAAAGTGTGGCTTAAATCAGCCAAAATTCGGGCATCGGCATTAATTCCTGCTAACAATACTGCTTGATTCAACAAATAACACCCCACTTGTTGTAACTCATGCAGCACCTCCCGCACTGAGTCATCCAATTCCTGGGTGTGATTGCAATGCAACACTATCACTTTCTTGAAACGGGTATTTTTTAATATTGAAAGTAACCCTTTGTCTATCCGCTCAGGAAAAACAATTGGAATTCGGGTATGAATCCGTAAAGTGTGGAGGTGGGGAATTTCTTCCAATTGGTTTATTAACTCTGTTAAGAGCACATCGGACGCCAACAAAGGATCGCCCCCACTTAAAATAACCTCCGAAATACTGTTGTCCTGAGAAATATATTTACAAATCGCTTGATAGCCATTTCGACCCGGATTATTGTCTTGATAGGGAAAATGCCTGCGAAAACAATAACGACAGTTAACAGCACAAACACCGGTTAAAGTTAATAATACACGGCCATGATATTTATGCAGTAAACCGCGGATTGGAGTATTGTCATGCTCCTCTAATGGATCCACACGATAATCTTTACTTGCCAGCAATTCATCTGCAGTTGCTAAAACCTGCAGCAACAGAGGATCGCGAGGATTTCCTTTTTGCATGCGCTTTGCAAAACCTATAGGCACGCGACTGGGAAATTGCTTTTCAGCATGTAAATTTCCGATAGATAAAGGCAATTCTAAAAAAGTTAATAATTCATTAACTGAGGCAAAACCTTGTGCCAATTTTTTTTGCCAACTTAAAGAGGTATCTCGCATTAATTACACAGACTTGATAAACTGTGCGAACTTTAACTAAAACGAAGCAAAATCTCAACTGTGGAGTACTAATGGCAATATATAGCAACAATGAATTGAAAAACGGCTTGAAAGTAATGGTTGATGACGCCCCATGCACCATCCTTGATTGTGAGTTCGTAAAACCCGGAAAAGGCCAAGCATTTACTCGTATAAAAATTCGTAACTTGAAAACAGGCCGCGTTGTCGAGCGCACACTTAAATCCAATGAGTCATTACCTTCAGCTGATGTTGCCGATATCGAAATGCAATATCTTTATAATGATGGCGAACAATGGCACTTTATGGTTCCTGATAATTTTGAACAATATGCTTTGGGAAAAGAAGTACTTGCTGATGCAGCCCAATGGTTAAAAGAACAGGATATTTGCATTGTGACTCTGTGGAATAATGAACCCATACAAGTTACCCCACCAAACTTTGTCATTTTGGAAATTACCGAAACCGATCCCGGATTAAAAGGCGATACTTCCGGTGGCGGCGGTAAACCTGCAATTTTGGAAACAGGAGCTGTAGTCCGCGTTCCCTTATTCGTACAAACAGGGGAATTGATTAAAGTAGATACGCGTAAAGGGGAATATGTTTCTCGCGCCAAAGAATAATATCGTACTCATTATCTCAGGAAATTACCTGTTTAATCCCAAACCAATAATAAGTGCCAGATCCTCGTAATTCATTACGGGGATCTAGCAATTAAACGAAAGTAACCTATTCGATTAATAAACCTGGTAAGTATTATACATGCCCCAATACCCTACATCTCCCAAGTCGTTATACCCATAATAATAAGCATCACTGTCATTGTAATAATCAACATCCCAGTAAGGGCTGGTATGATATCCAACAGAGACGTACCCGGGAGTATAGGTGGGAGTATTGTTATAGTAGACTCGTTCCGTAACACAGCCCGTTGTCATAAAAACGGAACCAACTATCATTAAAGCAAGAATCAATCTGTTCATAATCCCATCCTAGTTTCGAACTCAACAAATAAAATTAAAAATCACCAATGATGACAATGGTGTCCTCCATGTCAGTAATGAGGTCTGTCCAACAGGACGTATTTTTGTTCCTGCATTGGGTAAAAGATTATTTACTATTAAGGCATCTGACCTTAGAGCTAAATGTTCAAGAGCAGAGAGTAAAGCCGAAGAAGCAGGCATCGCAGCTAAAATAAACGGTCTACTTAAGGCTACAGAATTAATTAGTTTCTTCATAACAGCCCTCCAGACTCTTATTACAAATCTAATTAGATAGCTTAAGTATAATTTATGTTCTAGTTTTAATCAATTTAGATAATTATTGCTCTAGTGGAGATAAGGATACGTATACAGGTAATGGCTCCCCAGATCCTGAGCCTCTTTCGTTTTTCACTCTGGAGGTCTATGCAGAGCTTTAGGCGTCCTACTAAGTACATAGGCTGGCACACCACTCTTCAAACTGACCTCCCAACCTGAAGCTATTAAATGGTTCAGTCGGGAAAAGTCATCACCCATATGTATAAATAATAGACTATCGAAAACCTTGGTGTATATATTTTGCGCAAAATTATCTATTTATTCTCTCTGTGCAAATGATTAGCAGAAGCTTGTACGGTGGGCATAATAGTCATCTCTTCAATATCCACATGTTGGGGACGCGTAATACAATATAGGACCGCATCGGCGATATCTTCTGCCAATAGGGGTTGAAAATCCTGATAAAACTCCTTTGCTTTTTGTTTATCATTCCAGCGCACTTCACTGAATTCTGTTTCTACTGCACCAGGGGCAATTTCAGTAACACGGACAGGCTTACCAAGCATGTCAAGTCTCATTGATTTAGATAGCGCATGAACTGCGTGTTTTGTGGCACAATAAACATTTCCATTAGGGTAACACTCATGTCCTGCTATCGAACTAATATTTACTACATGGCCACAACCTCGCTCTAACATCCCAGGAATTAAAGCACGAGTAACATAAAGCAAGCCTTTGATATTGGTATCAATCATAATATCCCAGTGCGCTTCAATTCCTTGCTGCAAGGGTAGAGTATCCAACGCCAATCCTGCATTATTAATCAGAACATCGATAGATTTCCATGGACTGGGTAAGGAGCCTAAGTGTTTTTTCACTTGTTCATGGTCGCAAACATCCAAGGGCAAAACATAGTGATCTTTTCCATACAGTTGATGCAACTCTTTTGCTAAAGCTTCAAGACGCTCAACACGACGGGCGCAGAGTATTAATCGAGCCCCATGTTTTGCACACAAACGAGCACAAGCCTGACCGATTCCGCTGGATGCCCCGGTGATTAAAATAGTTTTATTCGATAAATCATGCATCTCTAGCCCCCTATTTCACAAAATATATCTGCTTATTACCTAAAAATTTAAAAAAATACAATTTAATAATAAAAATTCTCTGCAAGTGAAGCATAAAATGCATCCGGTGAGCAAACTAGTATTCAAGGAGTATTGACTTGCCGTAACAACTCCATGACCTCTTCGTCGGTAGTTTGGGAAAAATTATTGTACCAGAGTCCTACTGCATAAAAATTAACAGGGCGCATTGGACATATAATCTCATCCACCAGAGATGCGATTTCATCACAAGTGGATTGTGCAGCAACAGGGACTGCAACAATAATTTTTATAGGCTTTTTTTGCTTTAACGCGGCAATTGCTGCCCGCATGGTGTATCCAGTCGCGATGCCATCGTCAACAAGAATAACCGTTTTCCCTGTCAATTCAGGAAAAGGTTTTTGGCCACGATATAGCAGTTCACGTCGTGATAACTCTTCCTGCTCTGATTTTTGAATTCGCTTAATGGCGTCTTTTTGTATATGCAGCATATTGACTATTTCATCATTAAAGACAGTAACCTCTCCAGAAGCAATAGCTCCCATAGCCAACTCTTCATGCCCGGGAACTCCGAGTTTGCGCACGATAAAAATATCCAGCGGCAGGGATAGTTTGTTCGCAATTTCATAGCCCACAGGGACGCCACCACGCGGCAGAGCCAGTATAATTACATCAGTTCGTTTGGCATAATCCTTGAGCGAGTCCGCAAGAACACGGCCTGCTTGATATCGATCATCATAATTCATTGCCCTATGCTCCAAGTAATCCCTTTAATTTGAAGTCTAGCCCATATTTGTTCATGCCAAACGCTGATTATATAAATCCCCGTTTTTTAATGGGGTCTATCTTCCTGTGCTATATTTTAAAGATCAGCTGTTCTCAGGGAGAAAATAGCGATGAATGTAGCGGAAAAGATTCTCAAAGCCCATCTTCTTGAAGGCAAAATGGAACCTGGAGAAGAAATCGCTTTAAAAATTGATCAAACCCTTTGCCAGGACGCCACAGGAACACTGGTCATGCTTGAATTGGAAGCAATAGGACTTGAAAGCACCCAGGCGGAAATCTCTGTTCAGTACGTAGATCACAATCTCATCCAGGAAGATAATAAAAATCCAGATGATCACCTCTTTCTTGCCAGTGCAGCACGGCGTTTTGGTTTTAATTTCAGCCGGCCAGGTAATGGCATCAGCCATGCGGTGCATATGCAAAATTTTGGCAAACCCGGCAAAACATTAACCGGATCCGACAGCCATACCTGCGCTGCTGGCTCTTTAGGAATGATTGCCATCGGCTCGGGCGGCTTGGAAGTTGCGATGGCTATTGCAGGTTATCCTTTGTATATAAAAATGCCTAAAATTATGGGTATTCATTTAAAGGGTGAATTACCTGAATGGGTAAGTGCTAAAGATGTCATATTGGAAATGCTGCGTCGCTATGATGTAAAAGGCGGGGTAGGCTATATTTTTGAATATTATGGTGATGGGTTAAAACACCTGAGCGCGATGGATCGCCACGTCATTGCCAATATGGGCGCGGAATTGGGAGCAACCACCACAGTATTTCCTTCTGACGAAATTACTAAACAATTCCTGCAAAGCCAGGGTCGTGAAAAAGACTGGCTGGAATTAAAAGCAGACAAGAATGCCTCATATGATGAACATGCAGAAATAAATTTATCCACACTGGTACCCCTTATTGCAAAGCCTACCAGTCCTGGCAATGTAGTTCCGGTTGCAGAAATAGCCGGTGAAGAGGTATACCAAACTTACATTGGCTCCTCCGCCAACCCCGGGTATCGTGATTTTGCCATTGCAGCTGAAATAGTAAAAGATCGCACGGTTCATCCCAATGTGTCATTTGACATTAACCCAAGCTCGCGAACGATCCTTGAAGAATTAGTGCGCGATGGCCATTTGGGAAATCTTATTCATGCCGGTGCGCGTATTCATCAGGCAGGTTGCAATGGATGTATTGGAATGGGACAAGCACCGGCGACCGAAAAAAATAGTTTGCGTACCGTACCCAGAAATTTTCCTGGACGTTCGGGAACAAAGGAAGACAAGGTTTTTCTTTGTAGCCCGGAAACTGCAGCAGCATCAGCATTGACTGGAGTTATTACCGATCCCAGATCTTTAAACAGGCCTTATCCCCAAATAAAAACCCCGAAACAAAGAATTACCAATGCGGCATGTTTCGAGCCTCCCTTACCTTTAGAAGAAGCGAAAAAAATACACCTGGTCAAAGGCCCAAACATTGTGAGTTTGCCGAGTTTTGAACCGATGCCGCATTCGTTAAAAATACCGGTATTGCTTAAAGTTGCAGATAATATTTCGACTGACGAAATATCTCCTGCCGGAGCCAAAGTTCTTCCATTCCGCAGCAACATTCCTAAAATTAGCGAGTTTACTTTTGGGCATATCGATGCAGAATATTCAACACGAGCAAAAAAAACCAAGGAAGGCCATGTCATCATTGGTGGAGAAAACTATGGCCAAGGCTCCAGTAGAGAACATGCTGCCTTAGCTCCTCGTTATTTAGGTTTACGCATTGTCATTGCAAAAAGTTTTGCTCGTATTCATTGGCAAAATCTAGTCAATTTCGGTATTTTGCCATTAGAATTTAAAAATCCTGCCGATTACGAGGCAATCGAATTGAATAATGAAGTGGAACTCAAAGACTTGCCTGAAATTTTGCAGAATAAGTCTTTTAAGATACGAATAAATAATAAGGATGTAGAGGTTAAACATGCTTTATCCCAACGCCAAATCGAATTACTGGTTGAGGGCGGATTAATCAATTGGGTGAAGAAAGATTTGAAAAATAAGGGAAAGTAAAGCGTCCATGAGTTCGTTTTGTTGTTTGCAACCAGGATTTAGCCACAACATCTAGTAAACCCTGGCTGCAAGCAGCCAGGCCACTTTATTTGTTTTTAACCTAATCAAAATCTAATTTCGGTCCTAATGGGACAATTTGAGTAGGATTTATCGTTTTATGACTGAAATAATAATGTTGCTTGATATGTAAAAAATTTACGGTTTCGCCTACCCCCGGATGGTGATAAAGTCGCTCCAAATAAGGGTTTAATCCTTCATAATCACAAATTCGCTGTTGATTGGTTTTAAAATGTCCATAATATACGGCGTCAAAACGAATTAAAGTGGTGAAAAATCGCCAATCAGCCTCCGTGAGCTGCTCACCCAGTAAATATTTTTGGTTGTGCAAACGCACATCAAGCTCATCAAGCAAATGAAACAGCTTAATGTAGGCCTCTTCGTAAGCCTTTTGCGTTGTTGCAAACCCACAGCGATAAACCCCATTATTGATTGCTTCATAGATTTGTTCGTTTAAGGCATCAATTTCGGCATGTAAAGGTGCGGGATAAAAGTCTTGTTCATCCCCCGTTAAATGGTTAAATGCCTGGTTAAATTGGCGGATAATTTCGGCCGATTCATTACTAACAATTGTTTTTTCCTTTTTATCCCATAAAACCGGCACAGTGACCCTCCCTGTGTAGTTGCTGTCGGCTTTAACATAGAGCTCATATAAATAATTTAATCCGTAAAGCAAGTCTCCAGTGGCACCCATCCCTTTTTTAAACTCCCATCCGTTTTCAAGCATATGAGGATGCACTATGGATACAGAAATATAATCCTCCAGGTGCTTGAGTTTTCTAAAGATTAACGTACGATGCGCCCATGGACAGGCCAGTGATACATACAAATGATAGCGCCCTTTTTCAGCAGGGAAACGTGAATGGGGGTCTGAACTTATCGCATCCCGAAATTGGGTTGCTTCGCGTTTGAAATCGCCTCCAGTTTTAGAAGTATCATACCAAACATCATGCCACTGCCCCTCTACTAAAAGCCCCATGATTTTTTCCTTTGAAATTGTTAGGTGTTTTAAAATTATTTGTAAGCCTGCTAATTATAGCAGGCAAAAATGCTATCCCTATTCTTGGTAAACCTTAAAGGAGTAGTTGAAACAGCCATCCTTATTCTTTAGGGTGGGGCCAATAGCTGAGAATATTCGTTATTTCTTACATTTTGCTCATTGTATTGCTTTTTTGCCGTGGCCATAACTTTAAAAAAAGTACTCCATAATGCCTGTTGGTAAATTTGATACTCCTGATAGTCGGTTTCAAAAACAAGTCCACAACGTGGACTGAGCAGCTCATTGATTTTCTTGAAATATTCCTTGGCTTTGTCCGGCTCAACAATATATCCATTAAATATAATTTTCAATTTTAGCGACTTACTTTTGCAGTGTTCCAATAACTCTAACAAAACATTCCCAAGATTCTGATTGTATTCCTCAGATTGAGATGGAAATTTTTGGGAAATGTCGAGGATCTTTAGGGTGGAAGGTAAGTAATCCGACATCGAGGAGAAACTCTTCAGATCGAATTCATTATTACTTAGTGAAAGAATGGACAAGTTAGAGTTCTCTTGCAAACCATCAAGCAGTTCAATCCCACGCAGATGCGATTGTTCAAAAGAAAATTCTTTGAGTACCTTATTGCTCCTTAACAGGTTATTTAAGGAAACCAGCGCGGCTTCATCTTCGCTTTCGAGCGATGGCAGTCTCAGCAAATGCAAACCTTGAAGGGTGGTATTTTTCGCTGCAGGTTCAGTATCCTTTTCACTGGTAGATGCTGACAAAGCTTGAAAGATAGAATTTAAATGCCGTAGTCTTAATTCTGCGTTAAATAAAGGCATGAAATTTACAAAATACACATCAATAATACTTTTGTTTTCTTTAAGGGCTTCGGCTATTGGCTGGAAATCCAATCCTCTACCACAAATAAAGATAAGTTTTTTTATCTGACACTCTGGAAGTATGAGAGAGTATTTTAGCTCATTCATAAAATCCTGCTGAGGCTCCACAAATGTCTGCAAGCGCAAGGTTGCAATAAATGGATTTTGGGTAATTTCCTGTAAAATCAATCTTAAAAAGGAAATACTGTTATTGGTATTCATCCATAAAACCGTCTCATTTTTAAATAAAGGTACGATTTTCTTTATCAAATTTAGAGCACTTTCCTCTTCATGCGGCGCGATATTGATTATAAAAGATGCAGGCTGCAGAATAGGTTCATGATTGATAAGGTATTCAACTGTTGCGGCTGATTTTAAAGTAAAACGATCAATTTTTATTATTGCGGGAGTATCCAAACCCAATAAATCAAACAAATTATCCTCCAGACATGTACAATGCTTAGCGGGTGTTTTTCAATGTACCCAATTCTTGAAAAGGATTAATTGTATCAAGTATTAAGCTGGAAATCCTTTTACTCATGCATCTGCTTATCCCCTCCCCACAATAATGTTTTGAATGGTTATGAATTTTTAGTTTCATGTTATGATCCCTTATCGCGATTATTCCCAAATCTATTCATGAATAGAAAAATAATTTGTGTCGGGGGCATATGCGTTGATAGAAAGATAACACCAACTCATCAACTGCAATTTAAAACCTCCAATCCTGTTTCCTCACTCTCCACGTTAGGTGGGGTGGCACATAATGTAGCTAAAAATCTTTCCTTGTTAACGGACAACATCCATTTTTACAGCGTGGTAGGTCAAGACAATGAAGGCGTTGATGCCCTAACCCATTTAAAAAGTCTGAATATTCAAGTGCAAAATGTTCTTACAATTCCCAATAAGCCTACAGCACGCTATGACGTTCTTCTTGATCAAAAAGGGGAATTACTTATTGCTTTGGCAGACATGGAAATTTTTGATCATATCCCTTTTAGCAAATTCACCGCAAGCTGGCTTGAATGGAATAATGAAGAAATTGTTTTTTTGGATACCAATCTACCGCAAGCAATTATTGAATATGCCCTTCAAATAGCTCACAGACAAAATTTTCGCCTATGCATTGATCCTGTCTCTGCGCTTAAAGCAAAAAAGCTTCCTGGCTGTCTGGAGCATGTTTACTTGCTGAAACCCGATCGTTTCGAAGCTGAAACTTTGACTAATACGTGTATTCATTCAGTTTCTGACTGCATCAAAGCAGGGAAATTTTTACTGGATAAAGGCGTTAAAAATTGCATCATTAGTTTGGGTAAAGCAGGATATGTTCTCGTTAATGAAACCACCCAGTTACATGCACCCGCTTTTTTTATTGATCCTATAGTTGATGTAAGTGGGGCAGGCGATGCATTTATTGCTGGAATTTTGTATGGATTGAAACAAAATGCTCCTCTGGTGGATGCCTGTCGGACAGGGGCCGCGATGGCCGCCTTGACCTTGCAGTCAAGCCATACCGTAAACGAAGATATCAATCATGAAACAATAAAAAATATTCAGTTAACCCATACAGTAAGAGAAACAGATCATGCAGCAATTTTTTGATTATTCACCGGAAGTAAAATTAGCCCTTGAGCACAAACAACCCGTGCTGGCTTTGGAATCGACCATCATTTCTCATGGGATGCCTTATCCTGAGAATTATGAAACAGCTGCGGCAGTAGAACAAATTGTTCGCGATCATGGAGTAACGCCCGCAACAATTGCCGTAATGGATGGGAAAATAAAAATTGGTTTATCGGCCAATGAATTACACCATTTTGCCAACAATGAAGCGGTAATGAAAGCAAGTCGACGCGATTTACCGTATATAATCGCCCATAAATGTTCGGCTGGAACTACTGTTGCGGCCACCTTGTTTTGCGCGGCAAAGGCAGGAATTAAATTGTTTGCAACCGGCGGAATAGGCGGGGTCCATCGCGGTGATGCACAAGATATTTCTGCTGATTTAATTGAAATCTCAAGAACTCCTATTGCCATCATTTGTGCGGGGGCCAAAGCAATTCTTGACTTACCCCGCACCTTGGAGTTTTTAGAAACAATGAGTGTACCTGTCATTGGTTATCGTACTAAAGTTCTTCCTGCTTTTTATACTGACTCAACTCAATACCCGTTATCAACCTGGGTAGATGATGTACCAACCCTTGCCAAGATATTGACGGCTCATTGGGAGCTAGAGATGTCTTCAGGACTCTTAATTACTAATCCCATTCCTGCCGAATTTAATATTCCGCTGGAAGTCATCGAACCGGTGATTGGAAATGCCCTGCACAAAGCAGAGCAGCATAATATTTCCGGAAAAGAATTGACTCCATTTTTATTATCAGAAATTGCACATCTCACCCAAGGAAAAAGTTTGCGTGCAAACATTGCCCTAATCAAAAACAATGCACGTCTTGGTGCTGAACTTGCATGTGCTATGCTCTAGCGCATCAAAATTAGACAAGCAAGGGAAATATTCCTCTCTCATGTGAGAGAGGAGTAATAAAAATACTTCTCCCCTGCATAGCCTTTAAGGAAAAAAGATGAAAATCGGTTCACTAAAACCAACATCAGCTAATCTTACTTTTGGACATAGATGCACCTACAGTTTCGGTTGTCCTTTCGCTGACGGCTAAAAAACCGGGAGCAGTAGATGCATAATTCATATCAAGCGGATTACACATCATGGCACGAATCACTCTGGGACCTTTGCCCGGCATACCCGCATGCATCACTTTTTTATTATCAATAAGCAGAATATCCCCTTTTTTCCATAAACAGGATGAATAATAATTCCGCATCAAGCGGGCAAGGTCTTTAATGTCTTTATCATTAAAGCAACTTCCGACTTTTCCTGGCTGGTCAGAAAAATGTTTGTTTTTTCTGTTTGCCTTAAAATTTGATAATTTGGTGCTCAAAATTTTAAATGAATTTTTAGGTGAATTAAAAAAAGAAATAAAAATAACCGCGAGTTTCTCGACTGAATTAAAAACGGGAGTGGGTAATTTCCAAAAAAAACGATGCCAAAACCAGACTGGTCCTTTATAGTCTTTCATAAAACATTTTCTCAATTCATAATTCAGTGATGGAAGCTCAAACAGATTGATTTGTAACGCTTTTTCTTTCGTTAAAGGATGCTGCAGGACGCTTGGTTTATACATTAAAACGAACTGCTTCTCTCCCTCACCCATAATGGGAAGATTAAAGTAATTACATATTTTATTCACCATCTCCCTTGTAATCTGGTATCGATCTGCAATTTCCGTAACAGACCATTTACATACAAAAAAGGAAGTTGCTTCTAATTTTTGTTTCAATTCATCCTGAAAATGACTGTAGATTTTTTGGGTATTTATCAAACCTGTTTCACCGCCTAAATCTGAGGGCTGGAAACACCAAAAACAAAGAAAACCAGGAACATCAGCAGAATAATAATTTTCTGTATGGAATCCCCCCAGATAAAGCGTTCCTCCAGTTTTATAAACCGAGTTGGTATGCAACACGTAGTTTAGATTATCCACATGGACCCGACCGTGTTCCGACATAAAGGCCTCACTAATACCGCGAAACTCCGGAATGCTTAAAATAATCCTTTCGAATTGCTCCTCACTCTCGATCTTAAATCCCCTTAGCAAGACAGCACCATAACACGCCATATCCTCGAGAATTTGCCTGGAATTGGAGGCAAGAAATTGTTTTAAGAACTCAAAATCCGTAGCGTCATCGGCTTCGATCACCAACGGCATTTCATTTTCTTCGGACAAAATGAAGCGTTCATCCTGATGAAGGAAACGTGTGATTACCCCTTGGTATTCCTTAGGCATATCCAAACATCCTTATTTAATTGCCATAAAAAAATATATCATAAAAATGCAAGTACAAGCATATCCATTGGGAGAATGAATGTTCCTTCGAAAATCATTTATTTCCGAAGGAACATTTCGTGCATATTACATTAGGGGTGTTTTTGAAGAAGAATTTATTGCCCTTTGATACTCCAAATCCAAATAAAAATCGGGCCAGGCTTTTATAAATTTCTTTAAATTAAGGTTATGGGCCAGAGTCTTACCGCGAATATTTTCACCGGTCATGGGATCAGGAATAGGGGTAGTATTACTCAGTGTAGGTAGATCTCCTTGCTGGCTTTTAATCCATTTCTCTATTGAACTTTTTTCATAGGAATGGCCGCTAGGGCTTAATAGAGGCTCTTCCATGACAGTTAATAATATAGGGTCTTTAATATCTTCCTCAACTTTTTGCAATTTCTCCCAATACTCATCAGGGCTTAAGGAAGTTGCAGAAAGGTAATTAATGATGGTTTTTAGTCTGACATTGGGATAAAAATGCTTGCCTTCTTCCAGATTTGGGTATTTTTCCAGTAAAGTGGAGCGCTCATAACTTATCCCATCCTGAACCAGAGTAACCGGGTCTTTCATTACCTTAATTTGTCCAGTTTTCACAGCGGTCAACAGACAAGAGCATGCTATCAGGATACCCTCGGGGAAATTGACTCTCGTAGACTCCAGTTTAGAACCGGGGTGTTCTTGTTGGGGAATGGTCGCATTTGTGCGATAGGTGGTGTAGCCTTTTAATCTTGTTTCTTGTCCTATTTGGGGATTCACCCTATTATTCACGTGATACCCATTTTCAGATAGGATTTTTAATAATCCAGGGAGATGAGGCTGAGTATTTTCATCAGTCATTTTAATAATTCCACCCACCGAATCGGCAACAAAAGAAAATTCAGCACTTTCCGGATTTGCATTATTCACAACCCATCCCTTGAAATTGGATAACATATATCGTTGAGGCATATCCTGCCTCCATCGGCCTACGTCTTTCTTCCAACTGATGGACTGAACTGTAAGCAATCCTTCAACTCGGCTTTCACGTATTAACCACAATCTCCCATTTTCCCGCACCTGACTGATTTGGGATGCCGATTGACTGTTTAAACATTCTGCCTTGGAGAAAAGAATGAGGTTGGTTTCCTCAGGTGTCATTTTACCGTAAATAAAAATATTCGCATCGCGGGTTTCTTCTATCTTAAATCGCATTTTTCCTCCTCAGGATGCCGCCAAAGGCGTCTATTGGGAACATAGCCTCAGTTAAATGAGAATCAGCGTACTTTTTTAATTTTTCTCTTATAAAAAGAAATAACAAAAGAGGGCATAATTAGTGTAGCAACTACCGAACTGTACCGGCTAAAACCATCATAGGCTTACTGCAGCGAAGCTCGCTTCTTACGCAAATCGTTGGCTCTTGCTGCGCTTCGCCTGTATTGGTAAGTATTATTAAAATGTCATTGTCGAGCGTTGCTGGCTTGCATCAACTTCATTTTCCGGGGAATTTATTTTTTCCTGACGCGAATGTTTCAGTTGCTGGATACCATGAACGGCTGCTTTATATAAATCTGGAAGAAGGGATACAATCGCATCTAGAAAATCAACCACCCCTCCTTTATTAAAACCATAAATACAACGACTAAACTCCGCACCCTTTTTACTTAAGGCAATTGTATCATCCTGATCTTTTTTGGAAAAAAATTGCGCCTGGAAATTTGACTGAATTCGTTTTTCATATGCTTCCAGTTCTTTAGTAAAGACCTGCTCAATATCATCGGCAATCAAATGCTTTACTTGGGTTTCAGTAAGAACTGGGTAAAGTGCAGCCATCATATTACGGATGGCTTCATTCTTGGTCACCCTACTCACGGCATCTCTCCGATTTTCGCTCCCAAGGCTCCAATTACAAACTCCTACCAAAAGCGTTAATGCTTCATGGTATTCTGCATAGGCAGTAGCACGTTGATTGATGAAGTACGCTGTAGCTGCCCAACCTATCCAGCCTAAAAAACCAACGCCTGGGAGAAAAGACAACGCCGTTGCTGCAACTCCAAAGGCTACACTTCCTGCCAGTTTTTGATCGATACTTTTCAATTGCATCGACTTTTGTTTAAAAAATCCCGTACATTTATTTATAAACTCGATATGAGCTTGATTGCTTGTACGAAACTCCTGTCCACTTAGGGTACTCACAGCAAGCACATTACCGTCAGCTGCCTGAGCCCCTTTTCCGATAGTAAAATAATGCTCTGATTCAATTTGCAGACTACTTAATTCACTATGGATACCCAGTTGAGAAACGGAGGTATAAAGAGGTTGTTTTTTTATTCTAAGAATCTCTAATACTGATGACATTTTGGGCTTACTCGTAAGAAAAAAAGCATTCTAAATTTTCTTTGCAGGAATAACAATATATAAATATGGAAGAGCACTGGTAAAGGGGGCAGGCGAGGGAGCTGCCTGAATGGAGGGATTTAATTCTTTTTATTCATTAATTGCTTAATATCCAGTGCTATTTCTCGAATAGTCTTTTCTTTATTGATATCATTACGAATATCAAGATCAAACTCATCCTCCAGATCAAAAAATAAATTAACTAATCCCAAAGAACTGGGAACAACCTGGTCTATTGATTGATCCAAGTCAATAGTCTCCGGTGGAATTTCCTGGGTCCTGGCAATTAAATCAACCACACGGCGTTCTACTGTCTGCTCCATAAAAAAATCCTTTTTATAATGGCACCTTTTTGGAGTATACATCCAGCTTCTAGCTAACTCCATTACTATTTATCCCTAGAGAGGCAATTTTCGCAAAGAGGATCGTCAAAATACTTAGGAGTAAATAGGGTTTCGCTGACAAGAGTTTACCCTTTAGGAGCAAAATGTTCACCGCTCAGCAGCTGCAATGAGAACAGTTAGGTTTCTGCTAACCATCCTTGGAGCAGGAGATATGTTATGAATTGAGATTAAAAACCCCAAGGAAAAGAATCCCTCGTAACTATGGATGCTTCTCTTTTTGGAGCACTCTCAAGGTAGTGCTGTTTGACTTGTTTTGAAAAGAAACCCAGTTCAGCTCTTGCTGCTTTTTCATCCTTTGAGGGAGTGTACGCTTCACGCAGTTTTTTGTCATATTGAATTGTGGTATAGTATGCGATATCAGGATCAGAAAAATGATTCACATCAACTTGAGCTTCAAGTGCCTCTTCTTTTATACGGTTAACTTTTTCTCTTCTTGCCTCCGAACACGCACTTATGACTGCTTCAGGATGATGTTGTAAGCCCAGGGTATAATATTTCCCTGTCCTTTTTTCGACACTTTCAACCAATCCATCAAATTTTCCCCTACCTGTTACCCGAAGACTGGAATTCGCTTCATTCTCTTCTACATGTTGATGATGAAGACATGTAACATTATATTCTATATCCCCTTTATCTTTATGTTTCAGTTTATAATGTAACGCATTGTATAATTGACTTCCTTCTCCAACGACTACTTTACTATTATAGGTAGGATCCTTAGTATCGTTAAAAACTGTATCAAAATGCTCATAATGTAATTCATGTTGATTGGCGTCTTCAGGAATGTCCGTTACATTTAAACCATGAAAATGACCTACGGTTTGTTGCCCGCGACAAATGCCCAAAAGAGGAATATCCTTGGTTTGGGCGAGTTCGGTAAGATCACCTTCAAACTTCTTGCGCGGATCCCTGTGATCGTTTACCGGAACATTTGGGCCTCCTGGTAAATAGATACCATTAACCTTACCTGTAAACGCGGGATGACTTAATCCTTCCTGAGGTGTAACCGGAATAACTTCAAAGCCTTTGGTTTCTAAATATTCAATTGTAAGATCGCAATAAGTCGTCCCTCCTGATTTATCATAAAGTGCGACAACTTTCGGTTTTTCTTCCGAATCCTTTAATTGCTCTTTCTTATCCTTATCTAGACTGTACTCGAATTTTGGTTTCTCCTCGCTTGTATCTTTTGTTGCAAAGCCAAAACCTGATAAATAGTCGGAAAATTTCTGAAACATAATAGCGTACCCCATTTTTATACATACAACACATTAAATTTGCTTATTTAATGCCTCAATTGTACTATTTAAATATTAAGTAACTATTATTAGCGCATAGGAATTGTGGAAATTTTACTGTTTTGACCTTTATAGCGCTCAAATAAATAAATTCTCTATTGCTGTACTGGAAAAAAATTGGAAAGAAGGCACTGGAAAAAATGGCACTTGCATCAATGCGAGTATTGAAATGAAACCTAATATTTTTTAAATCTTAATAGCAACAAATTTTATTGGTAAGCTGAAGTTTAAAAATTTAATAATCAGAACGTGTCCTGCTCTATCCTCTTATTACCTTCCCTGGCGATAAGAGATAAGGAACAATGCAATTTAGCTCCAAAGAGCATATAAAGTCTCATCCTTACGTGTATCTACATCACTAGTCTGCTTTGCTTTTTGTTTCGCCTCGTGTTCAAGAAAATGTTTTTTAGCCTGCTTTGTAAAAAAACCCATTTCTGCTCTGGCCGCCCTTTCTTCTCGTGATTTTGCATAGGCTTCCCCAATTTTTTGGGCATATTTGATTTCCGAATAGATAGCAGGATCTGGATCAAAAAAATTCGAGGTAAATCGGGCTTCTTCTGCTTCTTTTTGAGCTTCTATAATTTTTTCCTTTCTTGTAATCTCACACGAACTTATTAGTACTTCCGGATGATGTTGCACGCCAAAGGAATAATAATTTCCCGTCTTTAGTTCAACACTCTCGACAGAATTATCAAATTTATTGCGGCCTGTTACTTTGAGCTCACTATCAGCTGAAGGTTCTTCAATGTGCTGATGATGGAGGCAGGTGACCGAATACTCTATAGGCCCCTCATTATTGTCTTCCTTGAATTCATTTTGTAAGGCGGCAAACAACTGACTTCCTTTTTCAACAACCACCGTATTGTTTACATCAGGATTATTCCCGTTATTCGCACCAGCATAATGCTTTTCATAATCCGGCAAATCTTTTACTTCCAACCTATTATGGTGCCCAAGTGCCTGTTCACCGCGACACACACCAATAAGGGGGATGTCTCGGGTACGGGCCAATTGTGTCAGTTGCCCTTCAAACTTCTTGCGGGGATCACTTTCATTTTCAACTGGAATATCAGAACCACCCGGTAAATAAATCCCGTCAATAGAGTCATTTTTAAAAGCAGGATGGTCTATTCCCTCATCTGAAGATACTCTGATAACGTCTAACCCATCATTTTCAAAATGCTGAATTGCAAGTTCTGCGTTTCTTGAACCATCCTGTTCATCATAAAGGGCGACAACTTTGGGCTTACTTCCTGCATGTCTTAGCTGTTTCTCTTCGGCCGCATTTAATTCATATTGATAATTCGCTTTTTCTTCTTTAGTTTCAGAACGTTCTGAAAATAAAGTACTAAATGAGGGCCAACCTGAGGAAATAAATTTTGAAAACATAATACACTCTCTCCATGAAATATGATAATTTTTGAACAATGGATCTTAGCACACATGCGTATTATTAACGCAAGCAAATTGAATTATTTTTATCCAACATTGGTGGCAAATTGGATTTCCCTGTCGCGCAAAAAGGCTAAGCCATTAAAATCCTGGCTTTGGGGTACCGAGTAATGCGGAAAGGAATGGAAAGAACCTTAGTGCATATATACCATCCACCGCATTTAGCTGGTAGTTTGATTAGGCTGCCAAGCCCTCTAACAATAAAATCAACAAAAATCCAATGAAAAAGCATAAGGTAATTAATGGCGTTTCACGAACTTCATGTGCCTCAATTAACAGTTCTTCAGTAACGAGATAAAGTAGCGCTGCAACGCCAAAAGATAAAATTACATTAGTAACGGTTTGAGGTAAATGAATTAACAAGCTTGCACCAAGACCTGCACCAATTGGAATCAGGAGCGCTAAAATAAAACTCGCTAACAAACGAATAGGTACTCTTATTTGTCTTGTACCTAAAGTAGAAGTGGTCGATAACCCCAAGAAGAAAATTTCAATGGAGAGGGCTATCGCTATTAGAATCCCTCCTTTTTCCCCCGCTAAAAAAGAGACGCCGATTAAAATGCCGTCTACCAATAAATCAATTCCCACTGCAGTCAATAATCCCCATGATATACCGGTTTTTTGCTGTTCATGATCTTCTAATCTACTGGTCAACCATTTTAAAAACAACATGCCCAATACGCCAAGGGAAAACCCCATAGTGAGCGCAATAGGATCGTGGTATGCACCAATTTTAGGAAGAAGTTCTTTGGCTACTGCAGCGAAAACCACCCCGGCAGCAAAATGTTGGGTAGCACTTGTGAGTTGATTACCCGGCTGATAAATACTGGCAATTCCTCCACCAATAAACATCAATGCAGCAGGCAGCAATGAATAAAGAATAATAAAGGTAATAGATGGGGTCATAATCATCTTGCCTTAAGGGTAATACTTTACAGCATAGTGAATCCTTGCACCCGATTCAAGTCAGGCAGGTTAGACTTGCAGACGGAAATATTCCCGGCGTTATCCTAAACCATGAGGCAGATGCTTTGAACTTCATCCAGGGCTTTTCCAGCTTGCTTTGATGGCGCTATCGAGGGTAAATTTTTCAATTTGCGGTAACAGTTCAGTATACTGTCTGTTATTACCAGTGCATCAGGGAGGCAATAGCTAATTTGTTTGCATTGATTCGCGAGTACATTGAGATTAGCCCAATGGCTTATATTTTTTTCATTGATTTTTTTAGAGTCCAGTAATTGTTTGTAACAGAACAGCTCTAAAAATCTTTTTACTTTATTTTTGTCAGCGGCACGCTCAACGGTGCCAGAAAACATTTGTTCTATGTTTTGCTGTAATTTTTTTGGGGTCAAAGGCCATTCTGTATTATCGATAATAAATTTTGCTGCTGCTTTAAAAAAAGAGGACAATTCGCCCCCTCCGGGAGCTTGTTTTATTGGCGCGAAAAATGTGGAAACTGGAGATTTCCTTTTGCGAACAAATAAATCCAAAAATTCACTGTTGTTTAAAGCAGCATCCAAGAACAATTTAAGCACTTTATACTTATTATCCTCGTTTTTATGAGCGTCCATCGCAGCAGAGGCTGCTGTATAGAATGTTGGATCAATAGCGGTCAAAGGAATATTTGTGAATAAAGTAACGAGTTCTTGATCACAGGGGTCTTTTTCACATTCTTTTAAAAGTATTTTTTGTAGCGAACGTTGGTAAAGAGCAGTGTGTTCTGGATCATTTAGCATGTAATCATTGCGAATTATTTCTAGAGATTCAGTCACTACTAATTTAAGCAATGCGCCGCTGTGTTCTTTTTTTTGTCCTTTAAAATAATCATAAATATCACTAAAAAAATTGGGGTTCCTCGCGGCCCTATTGATTAAATGTTTGAAAAATTCATTATTACGGGATTCGACAGATGACAAGGAAAGGATTCTATCTGCCTCATTCCACAGTACTTGATAAAATAACCCTGGTTTTCGCATTGGTGCATGGGTGGTTATTTTTTTATAGATATCTATTTTTGAATGAATATAATTTTTGATAGCCGCCTTATTTGCGCTACTCAAATTTTTATTCTCATTAATTACTGCCTCATAAATTCCTATGGCCTTAAACGCTTTTTTTAGAGTTTCAGATTTTCGGGGATTATTAAAATAACCGTTGACTAGTCCTTCCACTGACTTATCAAAAATGTAGTTGATTAATTGTCTCAGGTGAAAAAAATCCTCATTAGTATCTATATTAAAGCGCTTATTTTTTAGGTCTTTTCCAGATTGCAACAGTGGATTTATCAAATGTTGGATGGTGCTTAGATTCCTAATTTCCGTACTGCACCATTTATAGACCGCTTCAGGCAAACGTTCCTTTAATAGACCTTTTAAATTAGCCAATACACAATTACCTATTTTTTGGGATTTTACATGGGTGCCAGGGCTAAAACTGCACCCCAAATCTTTTAATGTTTTGTCATATTGATCATAAAATCTATTATATTCCTTATCATTACCCTCTTTTACTTGTAAGCCAGTAATTGTTTCAAGGGCCCTTTTTAACTCATCTAAATCTAAGCCGGCGATATTAATGCGATACACCAGGTTATAATGTGCTCGTTGACCATTACCGCGATTGCAATGGGTGATAACCAATTGATTTCTTTGTTTATATAGTTGCGTATAGATGGCATGACCAACGCAGTTATGCTCGATTGTTAAATCCTGACCAGCAAGGACCTTCCTGATCCGCTCGGAATTAATTCCGTCTCGATTTTCGATAACGATCGTTTTAATTGAGTCAAAGAACCGATTAAGAATATTTTTGTATTCCTTTAACTCGGAGGCGGAATATGTTTTTCCTTCAATGCTTATCTCTTGTGAAAGAACTGTTCGCAATAACCTTATAAACTCTTCATTCGCTTCTTTAACCACTAATCCCTGTTTGCGAACATGCTCATGTTGATTAACCACTAAATCAACCCGATATCCATGCAACATGGCCGTCCAAAAAGCTGAAAAGTGATTGTTTTCGGCTTCATCTACCTCATCTATCCATTTTTTCTTTTTAGCAATCTTTTTCCTTAAAGCAGCTTTCTTTTTTGCATTGCCTTTTTGTGATTGGATTCTACTTAATTCTTTCTCTGCATTGGATAGTTCCTGTTGAATCCTATCGTAAACTGCTGAAGTTAATTTATTGAGATCCTGTCGTTGCAGATCAGTGCGCATGAATTGTTGGAATAAATAAGTAAAATCTTCTTTTCTTTCCCCAGTTGCAGTGGATCCAGCAGGTGTCAGCCGGCGTCTTTTTTTTTGATAAATATCTATTTTTGCTTGCATATCCCGATTGACCTATAACGATACATAGTTAATAGATATAACACAAAAAGTTACACTGTAAATCTATTTTTAGGATTCAACGGGATTGAATCAAAACTTTTTAGTGAAATTTCGTAACTCCCTATTAAATTCTCAATCACTTGCGCCCGGATCTTATCCAACAGCTCTTGAGGCTCATATTTTTCTAAAAACTCTCTTAAGTTATCGGATTATATTTAGGAAAAACATAATCAGCGGAAAGCCTATTAAACAATGCAGGGTAATTACGACTGTTTACCCCATGTTCTCTAGCTTGGATAAATAATTCTTCAGGGCTTGGAAAATTGCCCAGCCTCCCCTCACGTTCATAATAAATACAAATTTTCAGTAAAGGTAAATCAAATGCTTGGTAGAGATATTTTTGAATAAGCATCATTTCCAGTAAACTGAGATAGTAATCTTTCAACGATGTTTTTGGGGTAAACTCCACAGCCCGCACAAATAAACCTACTAGTGAGTCTTATTTGCATCAAGTAACACTTCATTCATTTCAAAACCACTTCGTTTTCTCCTGAATTTCTTTTGCCAGTTCATCTAGCGTCTTAAGCTTTTCCCTGCGGTCCAGGTAATTTATTAGTATATTAGAATGCTTCCTCCAGGCGAGTTGGCCTTGGCTCAAAGTTTGGTTTATTGGTTACCCTTGAAAAGAATTTAAAGACCAAATTGTTTAAAGCACGGCGCCCCTAAGGATTTCATTGCACTGCATTCTATTATGGTAGTTGTGGCTTCTGCATCGTTGGCTATTTGAACAACATAGGAATTGCCATTTGAACATGCGACATTCCAATAGGCCGCATCATTCAGATCAACACCTTGATAAAAAGAACCCACAGGAATGCATGGTTCACCTGCTGCATTGATAATATTACTCAGGATTTGAGTTTTCTGCTCTGAGGATCTGCTTAACAGGATCTCATTGGCAATATTGGCGGCATTAGCGGAAGCAAATTCCAGCATCAAAACAATCATTATAAACTTTTTCATAATGCATCCTAAATTTAAGTTGCATCACCTGAGGAAAATCTCGGTCTCTATGATGTTATTCTAGGATATAGAATGAATATATCTAGGGCGTATGGACTTTTCATACCTCCTAGGCAGCAGTTTTATCACATCGATAACCCTTGATAAATTATGATTATGCTCTTATTACTCGATAGATTAGCGGAATGAGTTCGTCTTCAACTTGACCATTCCTGGATGCCGCGAACACGTCGCGGCATGTAGACAGGGGGAATTATCCACACGTCTAATTTGCGATATTTCAGCAATTAAACGCAGTGTCTAGAGCGAGCGCCTATATGCTGGTTCCCGCCCCTTTGAGATGAGCATTAGCGCTCATCACAAACGCTATAATATCCATGGCGAAAAGGGTTACTACGCGATCTAAACTTATAATCCCGGCAATGTTGTCCGCGATCATCGGTGTATCTTCTATCCAAGCGAAAGGAAAAATCTCCAAAATTCATGTCTTGTTGCCATTCCCGTTCCTGACGGGCTCTATCTTCTTCATCCATATGTTTCAAAAATTTACTGAGTTTACTGGCATGACTCACCGAAAAAAAAGAGGCAATGAGCAAAAGGAAGACTATTTTTTTCATAACTAGACCTTAAAAAACACAAAAAGCATGTTATTAAACCACAAATAGCCTAAATAAACAAAATTTAAAGAATAATTGAATAAAGTGTATACTAGAAATAATCAGCATATTTGATTTATCAGGGACTTTTATCATGCTTGGTCATCCGTTTAAAACAACCCTTCCTTTTATTTTGATCAGCATGGTACTTTATCTTATATTACTCCCCATGATTCAATTTCCCTCGACCACTTTCTTTAAAGCCATTCCCATTGCGTTATTGATGCTTTTTACCTTGCAAGTCAATTGCAAAAGGCCAGTAAAGGTTTTATTACTTTTTGCCTTGGGATTTTCATTAATTGGGGATATTTTATTAACCTTCCCTGTTAAAATGGCATTGCAAATGGGGATCCTTGCGTTTATGGCAACCCATTGTTGTTACATAAGCTTATTTTTAAAAAACATGCAATTTCGCAAACAAAATGTGCTTTCTTTTTTACCTGTTTTGGCATTTGTCCTAATAAGCTTTTATTTTTTATCCCCCTTTCTTGGAGAAATGAAGACACCTGTAGCTGTTTATTTATGCCTACTTACCCTAATGGTTTTTTTCGCCTTTCAAGTGAAAAAACCCGCTTTTTTAACTCGATTGGGTGCCTGCCTCTTTTTACTGTCTGATTTTGTGTTATCCATCAACTTGTTTGTTTTATTAAACAATAAGCCAATGGCAGTGTTGGTTATGTTTCTCTATTACCTTGCCCAGTTTTTATTGGTAATCAGCATCACCCAGACAAAAACAATGGTTTTCTTTAAGATACATAACCTTTTTCATGGTCATAAATGACTGGCGTTTTGCTTTTCACGGGACGTATAACTTCTCCAAAACAGAAAGCTTGCTTCATCTCAATCATATCAGCTACTAAACCCATTGTTTACAAACAACTTTTTTGACACGCTTAGGGGTTGCGCTTAATATACGTAATTAAATGCCTCAGTTAGCATATCTGCTGATTTTCCCTAAGTATCAACAAAAGCTCAGGATGGGTTGGAAATGTGTAAATTGCTGTTCATTGGACTAACTATCTTATTACTCACAGCCTGTGGGCAAGAAAATAACTCATTTAGCGGATATGTGGATACCGATCTGGTTTACTTATCCGCGGATTTTGGCGGAAGGTTAGCTGATCTCGCTGTACTTAGGGGGCAGCAAGTCCAAAACAATCAATTGCTGTTTAAGCTGGAACAAACCAGTGAACTTTATAACGTACAAATGAGTAAGCTAAGTAAAAAAGATCTGCTTGCGCAACGCCAACAAATTTTATCCCAACTCAAGTACAATAAAATCAATTATCGGCGTATCCTGGAAATGCAAAAACAAAATGCAGCCAGCCAAAATGATCTCGATGCAGCCCAAAGAGATTTAAACATTTCTAAAGATCAGCTTGCTGATATAGATGTTAAAATTAAAAATAATCAAGTAGATACTGCCGATAAAAAATGGCAGATGACCCGCAAGGAAAATTTTGCACCCGAACCTGGAATTGTATTTGACACTTACTATACAAAAGGGGAATTTGTCCAAGCCGGCGCTCCTGTTCTTGCCCTGGTTACCCCAAATAATATTAAAGCCGTATTTTTCGTCCCAGAGGAAAAACTCGATCAACTGCGCCTTAACCAGCACGTGACCCTTAAGACGGACACAAACCCCAATTTTGCAACTGGCCATATTTACTACATTTCCAATATTGCAGAATACACCCCCCCTATCATTTATTCGCGTGAGGAACGTCAGCGCCTCGTTTTCAGAGTTGAAGCAAAAATCGACACCCCTGATTTGGAAAAAATTCATCTGGGTCAACCTGTTACTTTGGAATTAGCCTGATGAATGATTTTGCAATTGATGTGAGAAATCTAACGAAAAAATTCGATGAAAAACTCGCTGTAGATCATATTAATCTGCAAGTAAGGAAAGGCTCTATATTTGGTTTTTTAGGCTCCAATGGCAGTGGCAAAACAACCACCATTCGTATGATTTGTGGACTTCTAACGCCTACAGATGGGGAAGGAGTATGCCTTGGATATGATATCCGAACCCAAAGCGATGAAATAAAAAAACGCACTGGTTATATGCCTCAGAAATTCAGTTTTTACATGGGCTTAACTGTTCAGGAAAACCTTCGCTTTATTGCTGATATTTTTCAGATCGAGAATTCGAGACAAGCAATTGAGGATATCATCAACGATCTTGAACTCGAAGATTATCGAAAAATACAGGCAGGGAATTTATCAGGTGGGTGGAAGCAGCGCCTGGCATTAGCATGCAGCTTATTGCACAAACCTCAATTATTGTTTCTCGATGAACCTACGGCAGGTGTCGATCCCAAGGCACGGAAAGAATTTTGGGATTATTTACATAAAATATCCTTACGTGATGGCACAACAATTCTCGTAACAACCCATTATATGGATGAAGCCGAAAAGTGCACCGACCTGGCTTATATTAACCTGGGGAATTTATTATATACCGGTAGGACCAGAGATTTAATTCCGCACTCCAAAGTGAAAACTTACATTGTACAGACTGAAAGAGATGAACAAAGTTCGTTATTGGAAAAAATCCATGAGACCTATCCCAAGCTGCTCGCTTCTATTGTAAATAATGAATTACGTATTTCCTCGAGGAACTATCAATTACTCAACAGAATGATTGAAGAAAACAATGAACTGTCGTTTAAAGAAACCACGCCTTCTTTTGAAGAGGTGTTTATCGGATTGATGCGATGAAGTTTAAGAATTTAGTACATGGATTATCTCTAGAGCGTCTCGCAGGTCTAATACGTAAAGAGTTTATCCTGATCACCCGTGATCGGGGCACGATAGCGATGTTGGTCATTTTGCCGATTATGCTGCTTATTCTTTTTGGTTTTGCTATTGAATTTGATCCCAAACATCTCCCTACTACCGTTATTAGTTATGATAATTCCCCCCTAACCCGAAGCTATGTGAGTGCACTTGAAGCTTCCGGATATTTTAAAGTGACGAGCCTGGAAACAAGCGAACATCAAAAAAATCAGGATTTTGCAAATGGAAAGATCAGTTTGGCATTTACTATTCCTCCTGATTTCACTCGTAAATACATTCGTAAAGAGAATCCACAATTACTGGTTGAAATTGATGGCTCTGATCCTGGAAGCAGTGCCAGTGCACTTGGGAATGCGCTGCCTATATTGAATCAAACGTTGGATGGATTCAATAAACAAGGATTGGGTTCCCCACTGCCTGCTCAAAGCACCCGCAGTGTCGACCTTACAATTCACCGACTTTATAATGAATCGAATACCAGTTCTTATAATATCGTTCCCGGGTTAATTGGGGTATTACTTACCCTGACTATGGTGATGCTTACCTCGACTGCCATCACTTCCGAGAAGGAGGCTGGGACGATGGAAATGTTGTTAAGTACCCCGTTAAAACCTACAGAGATTATTCTTGGCAAAGTCATCCCTTATATTGTTTTAGGTTACTTGCAACTTACCAGTATTTTAATTTTTGGAAAGGTTTTAATTCATATTCCTACTGAAGGAAGTATTATCTTACTTTATATAGCAGTTGCCCCTTTTATCATTGCCAATTTAATGGTAGGCATGATTTATTCCACCCTTGCACGTACGCCAATGCAAGCAATGCAACTAAGCGTTTTTTACCAATTACCCTCAATGTTTTTATCGGGGTATATTTTTTCTTTCTATGGTATGCCTAAATGGGCACAGCTGATTGGATACTGTATGCCTATGACTTACTTTGTACGAATTGCACGGGGAATTTTATTGAAGGGAAATACCTTCAGCCAAATTGTTCCCAATATTTTACCTATTTTGTTAATTGCTTTTATTTTGATTCTTTTAACAGGAAAAATATTTAGAACGAAGCTCGACTAAATCATTAATTGGAAATTATGAAACCTAAAATTATCTTATTCAATCTCTTCGCCCTATTACTTGGAGGATGTTGCAAAAACTGTGTCGTTCCCGAGCAAGTGAATTATCCTAAAAATGCGCGTAGTGGAATAAAATATACTAATAGTACAACGGATTTAAGTCGGGTTGCATGGTGGAATAAGTTGCGGGATCCTGAATTGAATCAACTTATAGCCAAGGCCTTAGCCTGTAATGATACAGTAAAACGCTCGTATGCTACGATTGAACAAGCTCAAGCACAATTAAAAGCAGCCCAATATGCCTGGATTCCCACTCTAGATGCCACCGCGACCGGTTTTGCTGGGGGAACTTGGAATTCACATGTCACACCCAGAGGACAATTGGCTAACAGTCCTTTTTTCTCAAATCTGTCCAACTTGAGATTCAGAGGGTACTACGCTGGCTTTGTGCCAAGATACACCGTAAATATATTAAATAATATTTATAATATTAAAGCGGCAAAGGCTTCTTTAGCTATGGAGCAAGCTCAGTCTCAGTCCACAAAATTGGGAATCATTAGCCAAATGAGCGGGGCTTATTTTATGCTCTTGAGTCAAAGAGAGCAATTGGCTGTTGAGAAGGAGCTGACGAACGATTTAAAGAAGCTGCATCAACTCGAACAAATTCGCTTCCGAAAAGGTGCCAGCAATATTGAAATCCCAATTAATATTGATCAACAACTGGCCCAGGAAGAGGCTAAGATTCCTCAAATTGAAAGTGTCATTGCGCAAAGCGAAAATACCATTCACCTGTTATTGAATCAAAACCCAGGACCTATCGCGACCCATAGAAGCGTGCTTTCGTTGAATTTGAGTCATTTAATTCCTTCATCACTACCTTCTTCCGTCTTAAAAAATCGTCCCGATCTTATCATTGCGTTAAATAATTTAAAAATTGCAGAAGCACAAATTGGAATGGCATATTCAGCTTTTTTCCCAACCATCACCTTAACCAGTTTGATTGGCGGTGCGTCTGTTGATTTAAGAAATCTTCTAAAGTTGAGTACAAATATTTGGGTTGCCCAAGCTGCTGCATCAACAAAAATATTCAATGCCAGCTCTTATGCAGACATTAAATCAGCGAAAGCTGGATTCAAAGCAACTTATTATGATTACTTATATACACTTCATTCTGCTTTTGCTGATGTGGATGATGCCCTTACCAATGAGCAGAATAACAATTTATCCTATTTGCAAACGCAAAAAGGATATCAAGCGGCGAGAAAAGCATATCGAGTTGCATTAGCCCAATATAAATCTGGAGCAAGAGATTACCGCAATGTAATTAATGCAAAAATAAATCTGGATCGCAGCAAATTGAATTTAATCCAGGAAAAAGCCCAATTACTCGACAGCATTGTGCAAGTATATAATGAAGTCGCTGGTGGATACGATGCTGAAATAATCACCAGGGCAAGTAAACAGCCTGGAAAATCCAGGCAATCTCAAATGAGTCTCTAGATGCCAGCTGTTGCGCTGCACCCATGGCCATTCAATCCTCTGTTTGCATTATGCTTCTTCAGCAAGCGCCTTTTCAACCGCTTTGACAAATCTCCCTGCTTCCGGAGAAGTCGTTGAATAGAAATAATCAACAAGATCGCCTTTGCGGTTAATAAGGTATTTATGAAAGTTCCATTTTGGCGCTGTACCAAATCCTAGTTTTTCTTTAGCCCAAAGATAGAAGGGATGCGCATTTTTCCCGGAAACCACTTCTTTGGCAGCCATGGGAAAAGTAACCCCATAATTGACCTGGCAGAAATTGGCAATTTCTTGTTCTGTACCGGGTTCCTGACCACCAAAATCGTTTGCAGGAACTCCAAGTATCACCAATCCACGATCCTTGTATTTTTCATAAAGCTTCTCCAAGCGAGCATACTGGGGGGTGAAACCACACTTGGAAGCCGTATTCACAACAATCAAAACCTTGCCTCGAAAGGCAGATAAAGGTAAGGGTTCATGCCCCCGTAAGGTATGAAAAGAATAATCATAGGCATTATTATTGAGTTGGGTTGAATCAGCTGAAGCGGTGTTAGAGGTCATGATGCAACATCCTAGTATAATAGTTAAAAAACGCATGATTTATCCCTGTGTCCATTCGCGACTTAATTATTGGGATGATAAATTATCATTCATCATAAACTATTGATCCAGTAATGCAATAAAAATCAGTTAACCAAGAGCGAGCTGATGTTTAATTTGTTCCTGGACTTCATGCATATGCTGTTCATCCTTATAATGAGTTCGCGGCCAAAAAAATCCTTTAAGTCCATCATGTCTGTTTCTTGGCACTATATGTATATGCAGATGAGGTATGCTTTGGCTCACCGTGTTATTCATCGCAATGAAACTTCCTGCAGCACCCATTGCCTTTTCAATAGCCTTGCCTATCTTTTGGGTTAATGTGAAGAGTGGGGAAACCAAGGAGTCCGGCACATCATACAACGTCTTTATATGCTGCTTGGGGGCTAATAAAGTATGACCGGGAAAAAGCGGACGAGAGTCCAGAAATGCAATGAAGTCCTCATCTTCAAAAACGATAAAAGCGCTTTCCTTTTTTGCAACAATTAAGTCAATGACACATTCACTTGCCATTTACGTCCTTATTTATCCGTTATGTGAGTGGTGTTTTATCCAAATGAATTATATAACACACTTTAGGTGCTCCAGCATATTTTCATTTTCCGCCCTATACTATGTTTGAGGCTAAGAAAAACTTCTATAGGGATGTTTCGAGTGACGTTAACTCCTTTTATTTTTTCATATTTGTGGAAGACCCTGATTTGAGGATAAGATAAATCAATAACCTTTTGCAGATAAGAGTAAACCCTGTTTTTTATCTGCTTTTAGAAATGTTTTAGAGGAAAAATAAAATGAAAAAATATACCCTGCTTTTGTTCCTGGTGCTTTCTTTGTTTCACTACAACAGCTTTGCAAATACATTCACCATAAAAAGTTCTGCATTCAAAATGAATTCAATGATTCCGGATCAATACACCTGTAATGGGGTCGATCAATCACCCCCTTTAACATGGAGTAACATTCCTCCTAATACCCAGTCACTGGCTTTAGTGGTCGATGACCCAGATGCGCCCGATGGCACCTGGACCCATTGGATAGTGTTTAATATACCGCCTACTGTAAAAGAATTAGGAGCTGGAGCCCCGGTTCCTCCCGGAGCTTCAAATGCCAAAAACAGTTGGGGCGGTTTAGGCTATCGCGGTCCTTGCCCTTCTCTTGGAGCCCACAGTTATCATTTTAAATTATATGCCTTAGATACGATATTGGATTTGGGAGATGGTACAACTCGAGATATTGTCTTAAATGCGATAACGGGACATGTTATTGGCAGTGCGGAGTTGGTCGGCCTTTATCAAACCTTTAAAAAACCTGCTGCTGCGCCAAATAACACCCCTGCTCAATGACACCATAACTTGGATTGATAATCCCGGGTACGCTCAGAAATTCTTCGTCTTCCCCAAAAAGACGAGGGATTTCTCCCTCCCAGGGATACAGAGAAAATAACTTTGACACCTGGGTGCTCGAACAAAAGCCTCAGCTTCTGACTGCATCATCTCTTGGCTGCGTCTTTCAGTGCGGGGTGGAACGAGTACCAAACCATTTCTTGTAGATTTTTGCATAAGTTCCATCTGCTTGCATTTCTGCCTGGACTTGATTAACCGCTTTAACCAGTTCCTGATTGGCCAGATTCATGCCAAACCCTAAAGGTTGGGGTGCATTGGGGACAGCAGAAATAACTTTCAACTCCGGATAGTGCTCAACATAATAATACGCAACAGGAAAGACTTTCATCAACGCCCCTATTTTTCCCATTCTTAAATCCGCTATTGCCAAATTAAAGTTTTTAAACGGATATACTTTTATACCATGAATTTGGCCTTGGTTTTTCATCTGTCTGGCAATATCAAAATCAGTTGTTGCTGCCTGTACACCCATGGTGAGTTGGGAAAGATCAGCAATGGTTTTTACTTGAGGTGTTTTGTCCTTATTGATCACAATGCTTAGCGTCGTAGTCATATAGGGCTTGGAAAATGCGATAAGTTTTTTTCGATCAGCTGTGATGGTAATCGCCCCCATAATGAGATCATAACGATTTTCCCTTAATTCATTTATAATTTTTTCCCATTGGGTGTTTTTAAATTCAAGTTGCAAATGCAAACGCTTGGCAATCTCCCGAATTAAGTCTACCTCAAAACCAATTTCCTTTTTATTATTCAGGTATTCGAATGGTGGATTAGTAAAATAAGTAGCAACAGTAAGTGTTCCGGGGTTTATTGTATGCGGTGCTTGATGTTTTTCAGTGACTGAGTAAGCAAACCTGTTTGCAGTGATAAAAAACAAAAATACAAAAAAACAAATAAATAATTTTCTGGAAAATTCTCTTAACATTACAACTCCTTTTGAGTTCTTGGAATCTGTCCCATAATTTGTTGCACACAATGAGCTTGTGAGTCTTCTGCCTATAAACCTGTTCCTGAATAATTAAAACAGGATTAAAGCCCTACAAATCCCTTTAAAAAATACAGGCATTCTTTGATAAGCATATCAACATTTAAAAAGATATTCCTTTTTTAAAAGGAATGGTGTTATCTTGTTTTGACAAATAATGAATCAGAATAAATAATTAATAGTCACCAAAAATTCCTTTCAACCTGCCAGCAGAGAAGTAATATGCAACCAAATCTCTTTTACACAGTAGATAGCGTCAGCTCCATTCCTCTTTATCTTGTGTCCCCAAAAAAATGGGCAGAGCAGAGTGCTAACTTAACTTCGATTGAATATAACTACTTTAGGCAAATGCAATTTAATGGAAACATTGATGATTGCTGCCTGTTTTATAATGCGGATGGTTTATTGGAAAAGGCCTTCATAGGCACTGGAAATGAAGATCAAACTCTGGCAATGGCTCATGCAGCCCAATTGCTGCCAGCAAATACCTATCAGGTGCAAGGTACTTACTCCGCAGAGGCTGCTTTATATTGGGCATTGGCACAATATCAATTTGACAAATACAAAGAAAATCGCACGCAACCGCGCATCATGGTCATTGATCCGCCCATGTTCGATGAGCTACTCCTTTCAGCGCAAACCCATTTCCTGGTTCGTGATCTAATCAATGAACCTGCTAGTGATCTGGGACCTGAAGAATTGGCAGATGCAGTTGCAGCAATGGCTCGCAAATATGATGCCAAATTTGAACAATGGATTGGAAATGAATTGCTACGCGATAATTTTCCCGCCATCCACGCGGTAGGACGGGCAGCCCAATCGGAGCCTCGTTTACTTTCTCTAATTTGGGGTGAGGAAAAAAATCCTCGCATTACCTTGGTGGGTAAAGGAGTTTGTTTTGACACCGGTGGTCTGAATATCAAATCCCCCTATGGCATGCGCATCATGAAAAAAGATATGGGAGGCGCCGCCCATGTAATTGGACTTGCATACTGGATTATGGCGAGCAACTTACCTATTCGGTTACATCTGCTTATTCCCACAGTGGAAAATGCAATCGGACCTTGTGCATGCCGGCCAGGGGATATTTTAACCATGCGCAATGGCTTCACAGTAGAATTAGATAATACTGATGCTGAAGGCCGTTTGATTATGGCCGATGCTTTGGTCAAAGCGTGTGAGGAATATCCTGACCTCCTAATCGACTTTGCTACATTATCCAGCTCGGCGCGTGTTGCCGTGGGGACGGAAATGTCAGCTTTTTTCACCAATAATGAGACCTTATCAGAAGCACTAATGAGTACGTCTGTTAAAGCTTTTGATCCTCTATGGCGTTTACCTTTGTTTGCGCCTTATGAACAACTTCTGCAATCTTCTATTGCCGATATGGTCAATTGCAGTGACTATCCCTATGCAGGGGCTATTGTCGCAGCCTTATTCCTGCAACGTTATATTACCCCAAGCACACCCTGGTTGCATTTTGACATCATGGCCTGGAGTGAACAAAATAAACCGGGGAAACCAGAAGGGGGCGAAGTGATGGGGTTACGTGCGGTCATGGGCTATCTGTTGGATACTTACGGGTCATGAAACCATGCCTGCCAATAATTTAAATTCAGCCAATGAATAATAGTTTTGCTCTCCTTTTTCAGGTCTGCTTTCAATGAGGTATATCTTGGTCACGTTAATTGGTGAAAAAACGGGTACGGTCATGGTCTTTAATAATTCTTTGGGTATTTTATTACGCATCAATCGTCCCAGAGTCAAATGTGCACGAAAAGGTCGCGTTTCGATTGGAACATTTAAAGAAATGAGAACATTTCCCATCGTTGCCGATAATTTGGCTAAAGGAGCTTCCGGTTGAATACCTAAGGAGACAACTTTGGGACGATGTGCTGTTGGAAACCATTCCAGATGTCCCAATTCGAGTTGAAATGCCGGCTGGTTTGTTAATGCTGTCCGCACATTTTCAGTAACCTGCATCAGCTGTGCTTGGGGTAAATTTCCTAAAAATTGCAAGGTGATATGCATTTTTTCAGGTTGGACCCAACGAATGCAATCCGGAGAGAACACCTCCTGTAAAGCGTGTAGGTAATTTGCTAATTCAACGTGTGTTTTACTTGGAAAGAGAATTGCAAAAAATACTCGCAGTGTATGCATTTTTTCCTCGCAAGTCAGTGTATAAGGATGCAAGATAAGGCCTTTTCAAGATTTATTTGCATAAACTCTTTGCATATCCTGCATCAAATAACGTGGCTATATACTATAATAGTATCAAATTTGACCAAATAACATTAATGTGGCCTCTTTAGGTACACAAGGATAGTGGAGTTATTATTATGATTCTTAAGAGCGCCCAAGAAAAAAGGGAGTTTCTCGAAGAGTGCCTGAGCCACATTGACCATCTCTTCAAACACGTTGCACGTTGTAAAAATTTACAGAATATATCCTTGTCTAAAAAAATAGCGAACAAATTTCCGCAGTCAAATAATTTAGCCGACAGCGAACTCCCAAGCGCAATAACAGTTAACGGCTCCTTACCCGATAAAAATTCTGCTTTAGGTAAATTAGTAGTTCTGACGTCACTTTACAATCACGTTGCTCTGCAAATGGAACAAGGAATTAATATCGACCTGGAAATCGAATTCAATCGGGTAAAGCAAAAATTGCATTTCACTTTATTGAATATGGGACTTCCGGGTGCTGATAATTTAATGAAGGAGTATCGACATCACTTTTTAGGGGAAGGGATTTTAGGATATATCTTAAATTTCATTTGGATGCCAGCTTCATCGGAGTTTCTTAATAAATATGAGTTTTTCACAAAAAAAACCGATTCCGAAGATAATATAAATTTTCGGTATGAACTCGCAGAAAACTGTCAATTTGATGTCAATCTTATTTCTAAAATTGAACCCATCGGAATGGGGTTGGGGTATATTATCGAGGCAAAATCCACGCAAGAAGCTTCTATTATTATGGATGCCATACGGAAACGCTTAAGTGAAGAAAAAATCGAGGACTCAATTCGTTTTCTGCCTGCCCAAAGCAGGTCTTGCCATGAAGATTCTTCAACAATTGAAATATGGGGTCCCGCTGTAGACATGCTTAACACCATGAAACGAAAATATATCAAATATGATGCAAATTAATTATAAAAAAAACAGGGATAAGCTAAAATCGATATTAAGGAGCCAATAGGTTGAATCATAGTGAAACTGAAAAAGATCAGTAATTACAAACAACAATTAGAAATTAAACAGCACCTGGTTCGATTTTTGGGATTGGTGTTCATCACTTTAGGCATTTTGGGACTTTTTCTCAAGACACAATATCAAATTGTCTGCCAACAAAAATCTTACAGTCTTGCAAAGGAATGTGTCTTGAAGAGTACTATTTATAATTTTTACCAAAATACAACTGTTTTAGGTCAATTGGAGGCAGCACGTGTACAAAGTGGCACCAGTTCCAAGGGAGGAACTCTGTATGCAGTGTACTTGGACACAGATCACGGTTTTATTAACCTTACTGGCAGCAAATCCAGTGGCCGCAGTGAAAAAGAAGCGGCAGCAAATGCAATCAACTCCTACATCAACTCCAGTCTGGAGAAGAGCTTTATCATCCCTTATCCTCCTAATTTATTTTTCACCGTCGTTAATATTATTTTTTTTATTGCAGGCTTGCTTTTACTGTCAATAAAAGATGCAATTATCCTCTTTGATAAAGCAACTGCATCAGTGACCATTCAACGCCGGCGACTCTGGGGTAGAGCTGAAGAAATACGCTTTTCCTTGGCTTCTGTTGATAGAGTGATCATAGAAAAATCAGCCGGTTCCAAAGGAACTTATCGTCTGGCCCTGGCTTTTAAAGATAAGCCTGCTTTCCCCTTTGTATCGTTCTATGATTCTGTTTATTGGAAAAAAGAAAAAATAGCCAATCAAATCAATGAATTCATTCACCAACAACCCGAGGAAAGCCCAACAATAGCGAGTTATAGATAAACGATAACCGAGATGATAGCATGGGGATTTTTTTGTACGAGTATAAATGAAATACCGTCCCGATATTGATGGGCTCAGAGCCATAGCGATTATCTTCGTCTTGATTTATCACGGAGGGCTCTCCTTTTTTCCTTCCGGCTTTATAGGGGTTGATGTATTTTTTGTTATCTCCGGATTCCTGATTACGCGCATCCTTCATGAGTCACTTCATAAAGGTTCCTTTTCCTTTATGGATTTTTATAATCGAAGATTATGGCGTTTACAACCTGTGTTTGTTTGCATGCTCTTTTTTGCCACTGCCTTGGCTGTCGTATTTTTTTTACCTGATGATTTGATGCAGTACAGCAAAAGTGCACGTAAATCCTCTTTATTTTTATCCAACCTATTTTTCGATAAAACTACGACGGGTTATTTTTCCCCAAATACCCATCAAATCCCCTTGCTTCATACCTGGTCTCTTTCAATAGAGTGGCAGTGTTATTTGTTTTTACCTTGTCTCATCTATGGTTTGCATCGTTTTTCACCTAGAAAATACTTGATTCCATTAATCATTGTCTTAACTTTAATCGCTTTCCTCAACTCTTTGTACAATGCGAAAACCTTGCCCGCCCACTCATATTATTTATTTTCCAGCAGAATTTTTGAGTTTTTAATTGGCTCTTGTGTCGCCTTTACTCCAACGACTTTCTTGTTTAATCAGGGATGGCTTGTAAATCTCTTTGGAAGTCTGGCATTATTCATTTTATTGTATGTTGCCAGCCTGCAGCCTAACTTGGCAGGTTACCCTGACGAACATGCTTTTGCCGTGTGCATCGCCACCGGATTACTTATCCTCATAGGGTCCTCTGCTTCTGAAAATGTTTGCAGTAAACTACTTTCCAGTAAGCCTTTGGTTTTCATAGGTCTATTATCTTATTCCCTTTACATTTGGCATTGGGCTGTTTTTTCTTTTTTACGGTATCAAAATATCGTTCTCAGCCCTTCGGTTCTAGCCGCTGCTTTTGGGGTTACTTTTGTTTTAGCATATTTTTCCTGGCGTTTTATTGAAAAGCCTTCCACACAATGGAAGCAAATGCAATTTCGGTATACCTGCTTACTTCTCTTAGGAGTTCCTATAATTACCTTGCACCTGGCCCATTTCATCATAAAAAAAAATGAGGGATTCCCTCAACGCTTTAACCATGAGCTTTTAACCGTCCAGCACCAACTGGACCAATACAACAGCCCGCAAAGAGCTTTATGTATTACTGATTTTGAGAATGCTATCAATACACAATGCCTCATGGGTACGAAAAAAGCACCCCGTAAACATGCATTAATGATTGGGGATTCATTTTCCAATCATTATTGGGGGTTTATGGATGTGCTAGGACAAGCAGCCAATGTTTCAATTTTAATGCAGACGGTATCATCCTGTTTAACTTTACCTGACATTTATCTTTATGATTGGTGGCACTTTAAAAAACAAGTCTACCCGCTCTGTTATGAGCTCACAAAAAAGTATTACCAGATGATTCAAACCCAGCATTATGATTACGTGATCATTGGACAATTATGGGTTAATTACCTTACGGACAACATCATAAATAACCCGGGTGATAAACGATCTTTACCCTTAACACAAAGAAGATTGGAAAAAGCGTTAGATAAGGCACTTTCCATCATTATTGCTTCAGGGGCAAAACCGGTGTTAATTCATTCAACGGCAATAATGCAAAATAATTTCCATGATTGTTTTTTCAAACATATAAAACTTAGAAAATCCTATACCCCCCATGACTGCGATTTTAGCTTTAAAGAGGAACAATGGTTTAACCATTTATTTAAGAAAATGAAAAGTAAGTACCCACACCTTATTGTGATTGATCCTAAAAAAGTACAATGCATGCATAATAGGTGTCAGGCGGATATCGATGGGGTTCCTGTGTATCGAGATGTAGGCCATATTACCGATTACGCTTCCTATAGGCTGGGGGAACTTTATTTGCAAAAATATTCTAATCCTTTGGGCTAGCGCAAATTCGCGCTTCCCTTAAGCGAGGCGGTTAATGCTTACTGTTTTTCTTCAAGCCATTTCCACATGAGTTTCTTTTTAATCATTTCTACCAGAAATAAATAGGTTATTGTCGCAGTAATTAGAAAAAGAAAATAGGATGGGGGTAACGGGACAAACCCCCAAAACTTTGCCAGCGAAGTAAAAGGCAATACAGTCGCAAATAGAACTATCGCCAGTACCATAATAATCAAAGGAGTACTGGGTTTACTTTGCCAAGGACTTTTCACGGAACGAATAACAAATACTACGAGGGTTTGAGTTGCTAAAGATTCAACAAACCAACCCGTCTGAAATAAAGCTTCGGTCGCAGCAAAAACCTTCAACATCACATAAAAGGTAATAAAATCAAATAAAGAGCTTATTGGGCCAATATAGAACATAAACTTGCGAATTATATCTATATCCCAATGTTTTGGTTTGCGCGCAAAACTGGGATCGACATTATCGGTCGGGATTACAATTTGTGAGGTGTCATAGAGCAGATTATTTAAAAGTATTTGCGTGGGTAACATCGGCAAAAAAGGTAAAAAGAGAATCGCCCCTGCCATGCTTAACATATTTCCAAAATTGGAGCTGGTGCCCATCATGAGGTATTTCATTACATTGCCGAAGGATTTGCGTCCCTCAAGAATTCCTTGTAACAATACCCCTAAATGTCGTTTTAGCAAAATAATATCTGCTGCCTCCCGTGCTACATCTACTGCCCCTGCAACGGATATTCCTACATCAGCGGAATGTAGGGAGGGGACATCATTGATTCCATCCCCTATATAACCTACTACGTGGCCGCGAGTGCGCAGAACACTAATGATGCGTTGTTTTTGCATCGGGGAAATGCGAGCGAATACATCGACTTCTTCGGCAATTTCCCCTAATGCCATATCGTTAATGTGATTTAATTGTTCACCAAGAACCATCCGGCTTGCATCAAGGCCAACTTGCTGGCAAACATGACGGGTAACCAAATCATTATCCCCAGTCAAAATTTTTATTTTGACCCCCTCTTTATGCAGTTTTTTGATGATTTGCGGCGTTTCTTGCAGCGGCGGATCAAAAAAGGCAAGAAATCCCGCAATTACCATATTTTTTTCATCTGGGACATGATAGGAAGGCTTTTTTTCTATTTGGCGGTAGGCAAGAGCCAATGTACGATAGCCTTGTTCACTTAAGGACAAGAAAGTGGCTTCAATTTTTTTGCGGATTTCATCATCCAATGGCTTGATTTCCCCAGCCTTATCATAATGAGTACAATCACAGATAACAAACTCTGGCGCTCCTTTGGTAATAAGCAAGTGCGAATTGCTTTTATCCACCACTACACTTGAACGACGCCGTTCAAAATCGAACGGAATTTCATCGACTTTATGATACGTTTGCACATCAGGATGATCATGTTTTAAGATTGCTGCATCCAAAGGATTGATATTTACTTTTTTTAATACCGCAATATTAAAAGGGTTAGGAATCTCGGTACCATACAAGCTGTTTAAATAAGCCAACAACATCACGTTTTCGGATTTTTCCCCAAACGGATCCATATGCTGCTCCAGCATCATTTCACCGCTAGTTATCGTACCTGTTTTATCACTACAAAGAATATCAATACTGCCGAAATTCTGAATGGCGGATAAATTTTTAACGATAACTTGTTTCTTGGCCATGTGTACTGCGCCTGCAGCAAGGGTTACGGTGGTAATCATGGGTAATAATTCCGGGGTAAGCCCCACAGCCAAGGCTACCGCAAATAATAAAGACTCAAGCAATGAGCGTTTTAAATAAATGTTAACCGCAAAAACAAATACGACGAGAAAAAAAACCACTTTCATAATGAATAAACCAAAGCGGGTGATGCCTTTTTCAAATTCGGTGTGCGGTGCAACTTTGGAAAGGCTTTTGACAATATCGCCAAACTGGGTATTTTGGCCGCTGGCCACCACAACTGCAGTAGCTGTTCCACTTACTACCGATGAACCCGAAAATACTGCATTTCTCGCCTCTTCCGGGTTTTGAGGCTGGCCTCTTTCCTGAATCGCTTCTTTTTCAACGGGCAAAGACTCCCCGGTAAGTGCAGCTTGTTGCACGTGGAAGTCTTTTGATTTTAATAATAAGGAATCTGCAGGAATCAAATCTCCCGCAACAAGACGGATAATATCGCCGGAAACCAACTCACGGCAGGGGATTTCCCTCCATTGCCCATCCCGTAAAACATTTGCGGTAGACGCTATGTTTTTTTGCAGTTTTTTCATAGCGGTTAGCGAGCGATGACTTTGAAAATAATCCAGCCCTATACTCATAATCACCATAATAATTATGATTACGGAACTGACAACATTCCCAGTAAATGCTGAAACTCCGGCAGCAATCAGTAATATGGCAACAAGCGGATTGGTCGAATGCGAAATGGCTTCCATAATAAGTAGACGATACGGCTTTTGCGTTATCTCATTAAATCCGTATAACGCTTGTCTTTTTTCAGCTTCTGCGTGCGTTAAACCCTCAAAAGAAGTGCTGAGCTTGGCAAGTACCGTTTGATTATCCAAAGTAACTAACGATTGTAAATCCATTTATTTTTACCCATCCATACTTTGTTTGTGGTTGTGTCATTAATTTTTAGTGTAAACCCTGCACGACCTCCTGCAGCGTAATGTAATCAAATTTAAAACCCTGCTCGAGCAATCTTTGCGGCTTTATTCGCTCAGAGTCTGTTAATACCACAAATGATTGGCCAATGAGCCATTTCAAAAGGGGAGCAGGCAAAGGGAGTCCCCATTGGGTCCATCGCAATTCCTTCATCATCTCAAAATTCCTGCAAGGTTGGGGAGAGCTTATGTTGACAGCGCCGTCCATTATCGTGTTATTACGAGCAATAAATTCAATGGCTTTCACCACATCTTTGATATGCACAAAGGGCACGAATTGGTCTCCCACACCCATTTTATCTATATTGAAAAGCCCCGAGAGCCTTAAATAGGGTAAAAGTCCGCCGGCGTTAGAAAATACATGCCCAATTCTTAAATTGACAACATTGCAATTTGCATTGTTTGCTCTCCGTTCAATTTCTGCACACACCTCAACTCTGAATTTTGTTCCAGGTTCATTATTAAGGATTGGGGTACTTTCTTCAGTCAAAACCGCATCGCCAGCATCACCATAAAATCCAGCGGCTGAAGCCTGCAGATATTTTAGGGGTTTTTCGCGAGCCTTTTCTATGTTTTGGGTTATCGTAGCAATTGTTTTGTAACGTGATTCCGCAATATCTGCTTTTACAGAAGAGCTCCATCTTTTAGCGCCAGCATTTGCCCCGCTCAAATTTAATATAATGGTGTTCCTATCAATAAGATCCGACCAGTCTTCATTGATATCTCTGATTTTCACCCCCTCAACATTTATTTTCGTCTTTAAAGAACGGCTTAAACAATAAACGTCGTAACCCTTTTTAATAAACTCCACACAAACCTCTTTTCCGATCATTCCTGAACCACCGGCTATAATCAGCCTGTTATTTTTTACTCCCTCGTTTCGGTCTAATCGAAAATCCCCATAATAATGCAGTAGGGTTCCCATCACGGGAAAGGAAATTTTACCGTCGAATGTCCACCCTTCCGTTGTGGGCTTTTCAATCCATACTGATTTGGGCAACAGAAAAGCCGGTAAGGGTATTTTAAATAGATCAAAGAAGCTTAGGCCTTGAGACTCATAAACTAATGACTTGTCAGCTTGAATTTTTAGGGTGTAAACAAATCGAATTGCCTTATCCCAAAAACCACCTATTCCTTCACTTAAGTACATTTGTCTTTTAAATCCGCAAAAAGACGAATGGGTGGTTGCATAGCTTTTCTGCTGCGGCGTTTTATAGCCAAATACTCTTTTCCAACATTGAACATCTTGAGATAAATTAATCACTTCGGCGTAGAACAGTTGCTCGCGCATTTCTGCAGGAAACCCGGCAAAAAAGCCGAATAACCTGGCAAAAAAAGAAGGTTTTTTAACTGTAACAACCCCTAAACCGCTTCCGCCCCTATCTGAGGTTTTAAAATCTTTTATGTGCTTGTCCAGTGCCTGGAAGTTTGTGGCAATTCGCGCGAACAAAGATGAGGCGGCATCGTCAGCAATCGATAAAGGGGGAACTTGCCAATAGAGCAATCTCCGGGATCCCCCAAGGCTAAGGGAAACTACGTATTCAAATATTTGCCGCTGGAGGGAGGGAATCACAAAAGAAGCAGTATGCATAAGGCCGTTTCTTACCCTCCGTAGAACAGGATTTTTAACCTGCCCCACCTTGGCTACGAGATCAGCGGTTCTTTGCACGGTCTGCGCACGTGATTTTCGTCCCTTCTCGTATTCCGCAATTCCGTGCAGATAATCTACCCTGTTCAATTTAGAGGCCAGGTAAGCTGCATCTTCGATACACAAGCCTGCTCCTTGGGCAATATTAGGTGCAGTCGCATGCGCTGAGTCCCCCAATAGGACAATCCGATTATCTCGTGCGGTCCAGGGAAAGTGTTCCACACCTTCAATTTTTGCAATATCTGTTCTCAATATTTTATTAGTTAAACGGATCAATTCTTCATAATGCACAGCCACATCACCTGAGTGTGTAAGAACAGGTTTCCAGGAACGGACTAAATCGATTAAAAATTCCTTGGTTTCCTCATCGACAATTTGGACCCCATCAACTGGGGCGAGATATTTGTGGTTTTTATGCGTTTTAATAGCAATAAACCAAAAGACAGCTGGAGGTTTAAGAGGCACATAACCAAATCGCAGGGAATGACTCCCGTATTGTTGCGACATGCTGTGGCCCCAGGTCTCGAAGGCAACAGACCACCAGGGGTATTTTGAGCCTTCAGGAATGAGGGTATTTGCACGAAAATAAGTATAGCCAAGCTCCGTCTCCAAAACTGGAGGCAGCCCTAATTCAGCCATCAGGCAATTTCTAATTTTAGAATGAATGCCATCACAAGCGATAAGTAAATCCCCTCGATACAATTTACCGCCCTCAGATTTGATGACAATTTGCTCCTTGTCTCTCTCGTAATGGGATATTTTTTGGGAAGTCACCATTTCAATTTCTTTTGGAGCCTCCAAAGCGGCAGACAGCATTTTTATTAACTCGTAACGATCCATACATTTTACGGGGAATCGCTCTGCAAAGGTATCACTGGCTCTTGCCAAAACTCTTCCCTGAGGATCCCGGTAACTCGCAGAAGGCATGTCATAACTAAATTGTTCGATGAACTTTTGATAATCGGGGATATTTTTTAATACCGCTTGGGCTGGAGGCCAAATGCCGATCCCCCCCCCTATGCTTTGCTCGCTGGAACCTAAATGTGAGCGGGATTCGAACAAGGTTATCTTGAATTTTACTTTTTTATTGCCATGAACTAACAAGTTAGCTATAGCCAATCCCGAGATTCCACTGCCTACTATTAAAACATGTACTGGTTTAACCACGGTCTTTCCTTTAATGCGAAGCAAGTTATTTGATTATACACCTCAGCAAGGCGGAAGATTGGGAGATGATACTGGGTTTATCTCCCTAGTTGATATTGTAATTGAATCATGGAAAATTAGGTATTTCTTGTCTTGCAGTTCTTTGTATTTTTTGAGATAGCGCCCCTTAAGGATTCTAAATAACTGTCGTGGTGATTAATCGGATTCTGTCTTATCATCTTTCATAATTATCTCACGTCTTAAATTTCTTTGAAGTATAGTTGCCAAATAAAAAATCTATTGGTACGAATAACAAACTACATGATTAAAAAAACCATTATTCAAATGTAAGTAATTGACTCATTTGAAAATTTTAAGCCTGACTTCTATATTTAAAGTTTACCCTTTTTTCTGGGATAACTCTTATAAAGCATTAAATTCATCACTTTAAAAATAAGAAATGGAGCTTGCTTATGAATACAAATGAACACACGGAATTGGGTGATGCATTGCGTTTTCCAGACTGGAATATCTTGCAAAACAATCCCTATGTCTCTATAGATGAGAACGGAAGTTTGCATTTGCATATGCAAGGTTTCACTGCAATGGGTTTACCTGAGCCTGTTGAACTAAAACTCTCCGGGGGTAATATTATTGCCATGTCGGGTGATTATTTTGGCGGCGGGGAGGTTTGCCTCAATTTGCCAACCATTGCAGAATTTAATGCCCATCCTGATGTTTATGACATTAATGGTACTTGCAAATCCTTGGGAAAATATCTGATTAAAGAGCCGGTCACTGATGGTGAGGAACAAAAATTAATTAGCTCCTATAAAAAATTGGCCAATAAAGAGGTGCAGCAACACGACATAGATACAATTTATACCATTGATAAAGCCAATTACATCCCCTTTTCAAGCACTTTAAATTTTTATGTGCAACAACTTATGTTTGCCCTGAGAGTAAAAAATTACAGTGAAATTCTGGTTAGAAATTTGGCCCACTTCACTCCATGGTCAGTACGTGTTTACACCATCGGTCATCATCTTGCACTTAAATATGCGCGCATTTTTTATGAGCTCAATCAATTTCTTGCGGATTCGACTTATCAATCCCAGAATAGTGATTTTAATTCTTTGCTCAAACTTCTCGAACAAACTCCTAAAGGCTTAAGCCATGACAATTTGCAGGATATGGCCTATCGCTACCAGGCTTTATCTTTAGAGATGGAGTTTTTTGCCTTCCACTATTTTACCGATCACTTTGCTGCAGGCCATATTTCATTTGTAGGTGATTTACGTGCCGAACTTCCAAAACGTTTTGGGCTTTGGGGCAGTATTTTAGTGAATAATTTGCATGACGAATTAAACCGCGTAAGGGTCTATACCAAACGCGCTTACGATCCAACCCCGGATAGAACCGAACCTCCAGTTGAAGCCGGGGGAGATGGGGACTTTGATGTTAGAAATAATTATTTTAACAAGCAAGCTTGCCTGGCTGGAATGACTCGGTCATTGGATGATTTACATCAGGTATTTAAGGGAAAACAGCCTCCGGCACAGACAGAATATGGTGGTCTTGAGCAGATGCCGGATATTGATGATACATACCGCCAACCACAACCTTTACTGCTGCTTAGAGGTAAAAAAATTTATTATCGCACTGACTTAAATCAAATCAGCCTTTTATCTCCATCGCAGTTACGGGCCACGTATAAGGCACCGCTGGAAAATGGATATACTGAATTAAGTAATAAATTCGAAGCATTTTTTTTGGTATTAAAACTTCGCGTCATTCCTTTCGCATATGCAAGCCGTATGAAGCCTCTTTCTGCCGACCAACTTGCATTATTGGAAGCTGAAGAACATGAACTCAATCCTGGCCGAAAACCCATACCCCAACCGCCCCTGGTGCTTGGGCAAAAACCTGTTTCCGTTCCAGCTTGGCAACAACCTGCAAGCAATCACGTTTTGGTCCAGGGACTTGTCAAGAATGGTTTATTGACTGCGTCGAACAGGAATAGGGGTCTACAGGATGAAGCAGCCATTTTGGATTCAGAAAAAGCATTCAGCCCTACGTTCTAAATAAAAGTAGCCTGCATCAGATGTGTAACAGGATAAAATCACTTTCATACATTATCTGATACAAGCTGCTGTTATTGACTTAAGGGTAAAGAAGAAGCCATATCTTTTTGCTGAAGGGCATACAGATTACTTTCCGATTTTACTCTCCTAAAATGAGAGAATGTCAGTAAAGGCGAAGCTTCTTCTTCTTTTGGAGAATGAACCTCTATTGGGTCCGCCGACTGCTCCAATTCCCCCTTCAACTGAGAGACTTCTTTTTGTAAGCGGGTTACCTCTGTTTCCAACTCATCCACATGCGAAGTTTTCTTTTGCAAACTATCTGTTAGCAGATTCAAGCGACTGACTTCTTTTTGCAAGGTATCTACCTGAGCAGCTTTTTCCTCCAGCTCTTTGATTTTACGTTTGTCTGCTTCCTCATTGTCCAGATGGCTAATACCGTTCTCAAGTTCTTTTTGCAATTTGAACAGTTTATCGCTTTCTTTTTCTACAATATCCGATTTAGACAACTGCTCAATTTTCTTTTTATCTAATCCGCGCCAACGGCTGACCAGATTTTCAATTCCTGGACGTTCAACAAACCAGTAAACACTAAGCGCCGCTATGCCCACGGCAATACTTGCAACCACAACAGGCCATGCTGTTACAGCAATAGAAGAAACAAATAACCCTGCAATAGCCAGAGCCATAGTTTGCCCCGCAAAAAAGCCACCACTGAAAAAGATAAGGCCAACAACCCCAGCGGTGATGTACTTTCCAGCTTTTAAGTAGGGATTATTTAAAGCCAAATTCAACTTGTCCCGCGCTTCTTTTAAATCCAAATGTCTTTGGTACAATAGCACTGCGAGTTCAAGATCGGCTGCAAGTTGTTCTCTAGTTTTCCCGGCAACCTGATTAATACGCGCGCGGATAGCCTTTATTTCTTTAAATTGCTCAAGTAAAACGTCAACTAATTGCGGCGTTTCTGAAGATTTGATCCCTAAATTTTTTGAAATTTGTGCCAAATCAAAGCCATAAAATAAAATCATGGAAAGGACTGAGAAAACAGTACCGGTTATAAAGAAAACAAAAGTCGGGATCGAGGAAAATATTTCCATGAACGCGGTGATGCTATCAAATCCCTCACAGAAAAAATAAACAGATCCAGCGAGTGCTAATAGGCCGTATTTGGCGACAGCAGCTTTACTTGGCCTTTTGTCTTCCTCTTCCTTCACTCCAGGATTTAATGAATTTTTTAAATCTTTTAACAGTGAAGATTGCAAGGCGGATATTAAAAAAAAGGCCTCGTGATTCGTCTTGGTTTTTGAAGTTTGTGCAAGCCAGGCTAATAAATCTTTGCGAGCAATTGTGGTTGCATTATTTTGCAATAGAGTAACGAGATCCGGATTGCTTTTATCTAATTTTGCAATGAGTTCCAAACTGGTTGGACTTAGTGAGATCGTCATACAGGCCCCCCTCTAATTTTCTGTCTTATTTGCTCTTCTAAGCAAAACAAGGGAATATATCTGCATTATGATACTGACTAATTATTAAACAAATATTAAATTGTAAAAAAATTTTGTAAAAAATTTACTTCGTTTTGTTAAATATGCGTAAAATCAAGCAAGGGGCTGATTAATTTCGTTTGGAACTATTGAAACTAAAATTTCAAAAAAGGAAGATTCTATGATTATTTTGTATTCTTATCCCGAGCTTTTTGGACTCCCAGATAACAATCCTTTTGGTTTAAAGGTGGATACTTTTCTTCGTTTGACCCATATAAATTATCAACAGGAGCATATAGTTAATATCCAAAATGCCCCCCGAGGACAACTCCCCTACCTGGATGATGCGGGACAAATCATTACGGACAGTAATAATATGTTGCATTATCTCCAGCAAAAATATGTTAACATCGATCTTAAGCTAACGGAAAAACAAAGAAACCTGCATTTCCTAATTACGCGCATGCTTGATAATCATTTGTATGGGTCATGTCCTATTCGCGATGGCAAGATGATCAGTTTTGGCCATTGTTTAAAGCCGAATTTTTAAAACAACTTCCTGAACTATCAGAAACCTCTCTTGAGCAAATAAGAAAATACAACATAGAAAAATATCATTATCAGGGTATTGGCAGATATTTCCCCAAGGATATATATCAGTCAGGGATAGATGATTTGCAAGCTATTTTGCATATTTTAGAAGATAAAGAGTTCATTTTTGGCAGCAGCATCCATACCTTGGACGCGTGTTGTTATGGTTTTTTAGCCAATATTGTCTATTTAAATATAGAAACCCCATTAAAGGAGTTTATCTTGGATACACCCCTGAAAAATTATACTCATCGCATCAGAGCATTATTAAATTACTGATACGCATGCATTAACTGTTCGTCCAAATGAGCTCGAGTGCTTGCAGCTCCCTTTCAGATAAAAGCTCATATGTGTTCATTGCATTGGTGGTCAGGTTGGGATAATGTTCGAGGCATTTTTTAATCAGTTTTAACAAATCACTCTCATTTATCGGCTTGGTAATAAAGTCGATAGCTCCCCCCTTTATTGCCCTAACCGCCATAGGTATATCGCCATAGGCAGTGATAATAATGACTTTGAGCAAGCAGTTTTGTTTTTTGAGCAGATCAAACAGCTCAAGCCCGTCCATATCAGGCATGCGAACATCGGTAATCAAACATCCCACATGTTGAGGATTATATTGTTCCAGAAAACTTTTTGCATTCAAGAAAGTTTTAACGTCAAAACTCATCGATTCAAAAAGCCATTTTAAAGCACTTAAGACATTATCATCATCATCAACAATATAAATGGTCTTATTCATTTCGGTCCTGAAATTTGATTTGGCAATCTAAAAGAGCTTACTGTGCCCCCACCTAAAGTATTTTTTTCTATTTTAAGGCTTCCACCATGAGCTTCAATAATTTTTCTGCAAATGCTTAATCCCAATCCCAACCCATATTCCTTGGTACTGAAACATGAAGAGAATAGATTATCGAGTACATTTTGCGCAACTCCCGGTCCATTATCGATAATAGAAACCCATATCTCAGAATCAATTTTTTCAATCTTGATAAGTAATAAGGGATTTTTTGTGTGGGCGTCAAGCATGGCTTCAAAGGCATTATTAATCAAGTTTAAAAAAACCTGCCGCATTTGATTACGATCCAGGGTAACTTCAGTCAAATCCTCATCAATCTCATAATGAACTGTTCCTGTAAAATGGGAATAGAACTTGGATAAGACAACGGATTGTTTTGCCAACAATCCCAAATTAACTCGTTCGAAATGTAATTCCCCATGAGTTACAAAGCGCTTCATGCGTTTAATAATGGAATTTATTAATTCCACTTGTTCCAGGGCTTTTTGGAGGACAGCTATAAATTCATGTGATTCTTTATTTTCTTGCTGTAGCCGTAAAATACTTCCAAGAAGATAGGAATTTAAAGCTAACAAGGGTTGTGCAATTTCATGGGATAATGAACATGCAGAATCTCCCGAAAAATAACACCGGGATATTCGATCAAGGGTTGTTTGTTGGAGTTTGATTAACTCCTGGTTCTTTTTTTGTTCTGTAATAAAATGCCAGGTTCCGATCATTTTAATGGCATTATTCTCGGCATCCCGTATATAGCGGCCACGAGCTGATACCCACTCATAAGTTCCTTTACGGGATTGAATCCGGAAGTCTGCTTTGGGATCTTCAAAATAAGCAAGGGATTCAATTAATTTATTGGCAACTTCTTCACGATCCTCTGGATGCAACCGTGTTATAAAATGGTCAATATGTCCTACTTCACTGTCTGGATTTAATACAGATAAAGACTCAGAATAGCCAAAATCAATCGTTTCATTGGTACTTAAATCCCATTGCCAAACATTTAATTTGCCAATATCCAATAATTCCATTAAATAATCACGAGAGATTTCATAAGTGAGCGTATTTGCGAGCAGATCCTCAGCGTGCTTCTTTTTTAAGTTAATTGGGATCTTGGAATTGATCATTATGTACCCTCGGTGATGGAGTGTTTCATTCCATGATTACTTGCATGCCAAAAAAACCTATTCTTTCACTTTTAAAAATAATACCACAGGATGAGTTGAGAATATGAATTAATATTTACCATAAGGTTTTATATACGGTTTATGGATTGGTAAAAAAGAAACGGCTTGGACAAAATGTCCCAAGCCATTATTTTGCATTAACCAGGTGCGATCAATCAGCTAACCCATAGGGCTTATAAACAGGATCCCAGACATTGGCAGCAAGTTCGCTCTCGAATTCTGCATCCTTGACCTCCGCCAAGCCTTCTGCAATCGCCTGCTTACCCACAGATTTTGCTACTTCGAGACTTATCGAGCGAAGATCAGCAAGGGGTGGTAGCAGATTGGCGGATTTATTTTTCTTAGCTGGAGAGCATTCTGCGAGCGCAAGTGCCGCAGCCTTAATCATCCCGTCTGAAACTCTTTTTGCTTTAGCTGAAATAATACCTAAAGCTAATCCCGGGAAAATGTAGGAATTATTTGTCTGGTCTATATGATACTCTTTCCCGTTAAATTGGACAGGCTCAAAAGGGCTTCCTGTGCCAATCAACGCACGCCCATCAGTCCACGTGAGAAGATCACGGGGAACTGCTTCACTATGAGACGTTGGGTTAGAGAGAGGGAAAATAACTGGCCGTTCGGTATACTTTGCCATAGTACGCACCACTTCTTCAGTAAATGCCCCTTGTTGTGCGGAAACCCCAATGAGGGCAGTAGGCTTTACATTTCGTACAACATCCAATAAGCCAATTTCATCAGGGTTTGTAACTTGCCACAGATTCACTTCGGAGCGCTTGCGGGCAAAAGCAAGCTGATCGGCAGTTAATCCCTTGCCTCCTTCTACAAGAAGCCCATATCGATCCACTGCATAGATGCGATCGCCTGCCTCTTCATCACTTAATCCAGCATCCCTGAGGGCTCCTCGGATTAACTGGGCGATTCCATGACCTGTTCCCCCAAAACCCAGGAAAACAATTTTTTGCTCTTGCAAGGGAATCCCGGTCACATTAATGGCTGAAAGCAACGTACCTGTCGCCATGGCAGCAGTACCCTGAATATCATCATTAAAGGTACATAATTGATCGCGATAACGGCTCAACAACCGTGCAGCATTCACCCCGGCAAAATCCTCCCATTGCAAGAGAACATTTGGCCACCGGCGTTTTACCGCAGAGATAAATTCATCAATGAACTTATCGTATTCAGCACCACGAACACGATTATGACGCCAGCCAATGTAAAGAGGGTCTGCCAATCGTTCTTCATTGTCAGTTCCTACATCCAATAAAACAGGCAAACAGTATTGAGGAGGAATCCCGGCCAAAGCGGTATACAGCGCCATTTTGCCGATAGGGATCCCCATTCCCCCTGCACCTTGGTCACCCAAGCCAAGAATACGTTCGCCGTCACTTACCACGATACATTTAATCAAATCATAGCGTGGGTGCGCAAAAATCTGATCAATCATATTGCGGTTAGGGTAACTAATGAAAAGGCCTCGGGGTTTACGGAATACTTCACTAAACTTCTGACATCCCTCCCCAACTATTGGGGTATAAACAATAGGAAGCATTTCCTCAATATTGTTAATTATGAAGGAGTAAAATAGAGTTTCATTGTTGTCCTGGAGATCCCGCAAAAAACTGTATTTTTCTAAAGAAGTCGGCAATGACCTCAATCCGTCAAGGCGCCGTTTTTGTTGTTCTTGCAAAGTACTCACTTGTGGTGGTAACAAACCATGAAGCGCAAAGGCATCCCGTTCCGTATTGGTAAAGGCAGTTCCTTTATTTAGCCGGGAATTATTGAGCAAATTATAACCCGTCAGGCTGGTTTTTATGGTCCCATCTTTGAGATATTGAGTTTCTATATCCGGTTTTTTCATGTGCAAGTTCCTTTTAAATGAAATTCATTACTTACTTCTGTCCCTGCAATACCTAATTTGGTAAAGGAATAAATTCTTTGTCATCTCCTGGTATCTTTCCAAATTTCCCCTCCTTCCAATCTGATTTTGCCTGTTCGATTTTTTCTTTTGAACTGGCTACAAAATTCCACCAGAGATATCGCCGCTCTTCCAATGGAGGGCCTCCCAGGATAATCATATGAACATCAGATGCAGCGATAACTTTAAGTTTAGCTCCTGGCTTGAGAATTAACATTCTCGGGTCTTTATAGAAGATGTTATCAATGATTATCTTACCGCATAAAAGATGAATTGCCCGCTCTTCCAGCGTCGATGGGATGACTAACTCAGCATGAGTTTTCAATTTACATTCAATAAAAAATGCATCAATTTGAGTGTTAACGGATGATTTGTGCCCCATCCATTCTCCCGCAATCACGCGAATACTCATTTTTTCCTCATCGAGTGCCGGGATTGCACTTTTATCATAATGAGTAAAGGAAGGATCCGTTTCTTCTTTATTTAGCGGCAATGCAAGCCAACACTGAATACCAAAAAAAGGTTGGGGATAGAGCCTATCAGGTAATGGGGTACGCTCTGAATGAGCAATCCCTCGCCCCGCGGTCATTAGGTTTACCTCCCCTGGGTTAATAATTTGGTGACTCCCAAGGGTATCCCGGTGTTCCAGTCGCCCGGAAAACAAATAGGTCATGGTAGATAATCCAATATGGGGATGGGGTCGAATATCAATTCCCTTGCTGGTAAGCAGTTCACCAGGTCCTGCTTGATCCCAAAAAACAAAGGGGCCCACTGTTCTTTTTTCTTTGGATGGGAGAATGCGTTCTACCTGGAAGCCTCCGAGATCTACTGATCTTGGGATCAACTCCATCCTGATTTGTTGCGGACAGTTTTGGGTCGCACATATTGGGTCTTTTGCCTTAAAATAACTCATTCTTAGTACTCTCCTAAGATAATTCTAGACCACAATATTCCTGCCGAGGCATTTGAAATAATGCATAATCTAAATAAAAAAATTCTGTCGCCTCGCAAGCCAAGAGTTATAATTAAAAATTAAATCGCAAATAGCCTTAATGTCTATACTTTAAAATATATCTTCATCATGGAATAGATTAATATGAATATACACAGACATAATCTTTTTGCAAAAACAGGTTGTCTTGCAAAAATAGCGCTAGCGCTTTTATTTTTAAGCTGCTGCAGCTTTACCTCCTTTGCAGCCCAACCCACGCTCATAAAAAATCCTGATGGATCTTCTGTAGAAATTAAAGCAGATGGTACTAAAATTGTGAGGAATGCAGACGGTTCCTCTGTGGAAAGCAAAACAGATGGTACCAAGATAATCACTAATGCGGATGGCTCAAAGGTCCAAAAGAACCCAGATGGAAGCAAGATTGTCACCAATGTGGATCATTCGTCTGTAGTTTATAAACCGGATGGAACCCAGATTATTACCAACCCGGATGGTTCCTCGGTTCAAGTTAATCCTGATGGAAAGAAAATTATAAAGGATCCAGACGGCAAAATTCTCAACTAATCCGCTCACCCGTAAACACATTATTTTTTACGTCATCCTCTGCCGATGACCTTATGGACTCATTTCGCAAAAATCAATCAGGTTTCTTGCAGGTGTTCATAAATTTTGCGGCAAATTCATCAAGCATATTTTGCTTTAACTTTCTTTTACCTCCCGCAGCATAAGCGACGAGTAACTGATTAAAACAGGGTTGAAGTGCCCCCTGTTCTGGCATTTCTTTAATATCGTTAACAGTTCCTAAATCCACATAATTCAATTGCAGTTTGGCATCGGAATTCAACTCATAATAAGCTTCAGCAACACAGCAAATGGCGCAGGCAGCCAAATCATCATACGCTTTAAGCTGTGGCGCGGACGTTTTTGAGAGGGCGATAAAATCAAAGGCAGTCAGATTCTGACTGAAAATTAAGTGATGATTTTCTAGAGAAACATTTTGAATGCCGCCATTACACCGATCACCGCCTATCAGCATTTCTGCTTCCAAGGTAGTAGTATTTTTTCTCTTTACCTGGTAGAGGGTGGTGAATTCTCCTGTGCCTCCGCCACTATTGATGGTATACACCCAATATAGGTTTTTTCCTGCACTAAAAAATTTATAATAACTGTACCCTTCTGCGGGCCCTGGATCCTCAGGATCTTGCCAATCATAACCTATATAACCCTTTGCCATTAAATTGGAGTTATGTCCTTTCACCCCGTATTTCGTTTTTGCTAATCCGCATCGCTCCAGATCAATTTCTTTACCTTCAAAATTAAAAAAACACAGCGCATCAACAGGTTTATTGTGAAACATCAGAGCAGCGGGTACAGCTGCATTTATTTTTGGTGCAAGTAAAGGGGAACACAAAAGGAGCAAGAATGTTTTAATCTTCATTTTAAAGGTGATTCCTCAGAAATATTTGCCGCCTACTTATTAAAAATTAAACTCAAGTGAAACATCTCCAATAGTTACTTCACCGTGTAAATTACCCCCGTTTGCGCCCCCTCAACACTTTTACTAAAGGCCAAGGCAACTCGACTTGCGGGCACTGATTCAAAACCACGGAAAAAAGGTGCGTAACGATTCATTGACTCTGTCAGCACACTCGGACTTACCGCATTAATTCGCAGGTGGTGTGGTAATTCTATCGCCGCACTTTTAACAAACGCATCAATCGCCCCGTTTACCATAGAGGCAGATGTACCCATTAATATAGGATCATGACTTAAAATACCGCTTGTTAGAGTAAAGGATCCCCCTTTATTGATGTACTTAAGCCCAACTAATACCAGTCTAACCTGGCCCATTAATTTACTGTCCAGTCCTATAGCATATTGTTCTTCAGTAAACTGGGGTAACGCTTCAAAATATACTTCTCCTGTTACAGAAACAACTGCATCGAACTTTCCGACTGCTTGGTAAAGCAACTCAATAGAATGAGTATCGCGAATATCAACCTGAAAATCCCCGCTCGTATGCCCCACTGTAACCACAGTATTGCGTTGTGATAACTCTTCACACACAGCTTTGCCTATTGTCCCTGTACCGCCAACCACTATAACTTTCATTTGCATTTCCTTTTGCCAGGTTCATCATTCTCAATTATCTGCTGGTTTGTCTTTTAATTCCAGCCAAATAGTGCGCGAGAATTTCAGCAAAGCCCATTTTGAAATGGATAAGTTTATGATTAATAATTGGTTTATATAGCACCTTTCGCATTTTTGCTTTTATTTTTTGGTTTTCTTTATTTCATTTATGGATTGCAGGATAATAAAGCGTTACACGCTAAGAGCATCAGTTTCTTCTGGAGACATCCATCAGCAATAATGAATAAAAGGGAAACATCATGTATCGATTTATCATTAAATTATTATTTTGCATGTTGGCTTTAACGAGCACGCTGGTATTTTCTGCACCCATTGAAATTGTACTATCCCCCAGTAAGCCAGTTGTTTTAACCAATACCAACAAAAAAGTCCTCTCCCTATTATGTGAAATCCACGCCGTTGTAAGTGCGAATAACTTTATATCCATTCAATTCCTTGCTGGAAAAGGTACTTTCAACGGAACTACACTGAAACAAGGGGATTCTTTGGTGTCTACTTTGACCAACCTGCAACAAATTCCCATATCTGCCGCCCCTGGAGCCAAGGCGCAAGTCACAAACATGGGGACTCAATCAATAAAGGCAACATGTATCTAAAATAACTGTCCTGTAAAGGCTGGTCCGCCAGCCTTCAATTGGATGCATTTACTAAAGATTAATCTGAACGTCCCGTTAAAGCATCATATTTTCTACTTTGTTCTTCCAGGGCGTTAATATCATTGCTACAAATATACTGTTTTAATTGATTAAACTTTTCCTCCTCCCAGTCATAAATCCTCAGATGGAGCAGACGTTGAATTATGGAGTCTTCAAAACGTTTTTTAACCACTTTGGCAGGACTGCCCGCAACAATAGTGTACGGTTCTACATCTTTGGTTACAGTACTATTGGCGGCGATAATTGCCCCCTCCCCAATGGTGATGCCCGGCATTATCATGGAGCGCATTCCAAGCCACACCCCATCATGTATTACTGTGTCACCTTTTCCCTGGTATGCCTGAACATAGTTATCTGCGAAAGGATATAAGCAAAACCAGTCCATGCGGTGATTATGATTTCCCCCCAGCATGATGATTACTTCAGCAGCGATACACACATAATCACCAATAAAAAGTTGGTCGATTTCCCATTGGGGCTGCCAATTTTTTAAACTGAACTCATCCCCATAAAGATAGCGGACTACTGTTTCTTCAAAACTGCCTGTCCAGGCATCGCTGTAGTAACTGTGTTTTCCTTTAATATGTATATTGGGGTTCTTCACATTCTCGTGCAGATACTCTACCCGAGACCAATGCTTGTCTTTTGTTTTCATCATGAAATTTGTTTTTTATAAAAACATCATTCTATCTAAAAAACTCCTGACACACTATGAGAAAAAAAGCTCGTTTAATGCGTGCATTTCCTGCGTCACTAGTTCTGGAATCAGCTGGGATCCGATATATTAATAGAAACATCCTCCAGAAATAAGAGAGGTTTTTTAAGTGTTTTAACTAATTTCCGGCCCCAACATGTTTGGCAGGGAACAAATCTTTTAATGCAGGCAATCTTTTCTTTAGTGATAGCTATCATGCAGGTTCGAAAGACAATATCGTATTCTAAACCCGCACCGATTTTCTGGGCTATAGCGTCGCAATTAGGTTCAACTATCTGGGTTGCCAATGCTTCTGATGCCAGCAGGGAAGCATCGGGTGGTAAATTACTATACAGTCTTTTGAATTCCCGGTCATAAAACACCATTTCTTTCTCCAGACAATACGCATATCGATCCCGTGTCAGCTTGAATTGGCATTTACCGCTGTACCTCAAGTAAGAGGCATGAGCATGCGCCGAAATAAAAAAAAGACATAATAAAAAAACAATAGGAACTGTTTTTTTCACCATACTCTCACCCGTTTTAATAGTATCGCCTGGTTTTTTGTAAATGCAGCGGAATTTATCCACTATAAAGGTTAATGAGACATTAATTCAACTAACCACTATGATATGATTACAGTTTTCGAAAAAGACAGTAAGCCGCCGATGAATTACTCCAAATATGGTTATAAAATAAGGCCAATCAAAGAAGGTTGTGGATATACCTGGTTATTTTTGCCTGGAGGTCCAGGTTTAGGTTCTGAATACCTCGCTGATTTATGCAATAAGCTCCAAGTACCTGGATCTGTTTTGCTTTTGGACTTCCCACAAGATGGCATCAATACCCAAGGCAAGCTGGACATGAAGTGTTGGCAAGTGGGTTTAATTGATTTATTACAATCAATTCCCCATCCTGTCCTGGTAACACACAGTTTTTCAGGAATGTTTGCGCTAAATTTACCCGAGTTAAACGAGTATCTGGCAGGATTGGTATTGATGAATACCACCACCGAAAACAGTTTTTTTCCGCATGTAAGTGCAATGCAGGAACGTCACCATTTACCCGATTTGATTCCCCCGGCCAGTCAATACCATCTGGCACCATCAAATGAAACATATAAAGAGTTTTGGAATACTTACAAACACTATTGCTTTACGGCTGAAGAATTGAATGAAGGGGAAAAAATAATCCCTCTTTTTGCTTTTAATAACGCCGCATATCACTATGCTATCGAACATTTTTATCCCGATTATTCCTGCAAATGGTTTCCTCAAGCAATCCCTGTAATGACTATTGCCAGCGAAAATGATTTTATTTGCCCGCCCCGGATTTTTGTGGAAAATAATAAATTTCAGGGTAAAAACAGTATCCATCAAATTATTGAAAATGCTGGGCATTGTCCCTGGTTAATTTATTTTAATGACGTGCAATGTTGCTTTAATGATTTTATAGTGAAACTGAATTCTGTCTCAATGACAAAATAGTAGGTAGTTCCATTACAGGGAGATGAAAAATGTATCCACTAACCACACTCACCGCCTCTTTGTTTGCCCTTGCTTACATTTTTCTTTCAATCTATGTAGTTTCTCTGCGAAGAAAACATAAGGTAATCATAGGAAGCAAAGAGTTTATTGATTTGGAAATGGCGATAAGAGCCCATGGCAATTTTGCAGAGTATGTTCCCTTTACGCTAATCCTGCTTTTTTGTGCCGAAGCCAATAACGCCAACTGGATACTACTCTTAGCCTTGATTTTATTCTTTGTCATAGGACGTATCTTTCATGCCTATGCATTTCTTGCAGAAAAACATCACCTGAAATTTCGTGTCCGCGGAATGATTTTGACTTTCACAGTGATAGCTTGCCTTTCATTACTCAATTTAATTCTGCTTGTTTCAACATGAGTGGAGATGTTTGCCCGTCTCCTTAATTTGCTATTTTAGATGGGATCCATTATGTTCATGTAATGAAATTGCCTGTCTGAGCAAAGGGATGACCAACCGTCTTATAAATAAAAATGTTGATATTTATAAGTTTCCGCAAGTATTTGAAAAAAATTTAGGTTCTATCACCCTTGGCGATTTACATGGAAACCCAATCAAACTCATTCATTTCCTTTTTCGCCAGCAAATCATTCAATTTAAGGAGGAAGTGAAGCACGCTGAGGAAACCTACCAGCACTTTGTTACGCTCTATGAGCAGTATGGTGACATTCTCCAGGAGTATTTGGAAAATCGTACGCTTTTACAGTTTGCGCACGTCAAAAGAGACAATGCACAAGAACGCATTGCCAACCTTGAGAAACAATTACGGGAAGTAAATTCCGATTCTCAATTATCCCAGGCCTTATCCCTTCTCCATCAGCAAGCCTTGTTAAAATTGGAGACTGCAGAAAATGAGCATGGCCAATTACAACAAAAACTCGCTGCACCCAAAGAAAAAATGGCTTATTGTATATGCCAATTTAATCAATTCATGGGCCAATTAGTAATCCGGGATAATCAAACCCTTATTCGTCTTATTGGCGATGAAGTGGCAGACCGTGGGAATTGTGATTATTTCACCTTAAGAATTCTTAACCTGCTTAACCATAACCACTGCCCATTAACCATCCTTGCTTCCAACCATGGCAGTGAATTTATTCATGCGTTTGAACAATTAATCACAGGCCATTTGCTTCTACCGGCGGGTTACATCGGTGATGTGCAAATTACCTCCTTTTGGGGATTAAAGCTTTTACTCGAGCACAACTTGATTCAACAAGAGGAACTAATCCAATTAGTTAATGAAAGTTACAAGCCGGGTCTTAAAATACTGGATTATACCCTCAGCGAACAGGGGATTACTTTATTTAGTCATGCCCCCATTCGCTTCGACGCCCTTCAGTTGTTGGCAGCAAAACTCGAAGTACATTATGATGATTCCTCTACAACCGCTTTAGCCGCAACCATCGATCAAATGAATCAGCGATTCCAATCCTACATCGATAAGAATACCCTCTATACCTTATTTATTACCGAGACAATTCATGACCGGACCCAAATGTCCGAAGAAGAAAGGACAACCTGGCCTTTAGTCTATTTTTTCTGGAATCGTTGGAATGAAATTAAAGAAACTGAAACCGCAAGACCGGCAATCCATAATAATTATTGTGTTACCTATGTACATGGCCATGATGGATATCAAAGTCTGCTGCCGCACGTGCATAATCTCGATACGGCTTGTGGGAAGGAAGCGCGCACCATCGAGAATGAACGCATCAATAAAGCATTTCTCTTTATTAGGGAAAATCAAAATAAAGCGGTAGACAAAACAACCGCTGAATCCTATATTCGTGAGGTTTTAAGATATAAAGTATTTGATTCAGACGAGCGCAGCTTACCACCAAGCTTACGCCATGATAATAAACACCTTAAAAGCAGTTACAATAATGAATGTAACAACAGCATAAAAAAATTAGGCCTGTTAGGGAAGCCAATCATCATGGCAGGTGCAAGTGATGACTTTAAAATATCGACACCACCCTCCACTCCGAGAGAACTAATCCTTGCATCTGAAGAACAGGACGATAATATTCTTTTTAATTTATCAAGCTAAAAATTGTCTTAAAGCAAATTGTAACCCGGTTTATAGAAAGCATCCGGGTTACCATAGAATCTAGCGTTGATGTTGGAAAAACAGTTTTTTATCCCCATAATTTGATGCCAATAAAGGACTTTCCAGCATTAATGTTCCCACGTGGTATTCTGTACCTTGGTATTCACCATAAACCTCATAAATTGCTCCCATCGGTACCCCTGAAAAAGAAACCCTGAAATCTTCTCTTGCGTTTTCAGGAATCAAATCTTTAACCAGGCTAGTAGGTCTGAAATAGATTCGCTCCGGGAAGATCGGAATACCATTAAACTTGCCTTCGCCCGTCCAAGACGCCAAATGCCACAAAGGCAGATTATTTGCAGGATCACGAGTCCACTCAAAAATTTTCTCAATGGCCTTGAGAGTCCAGCTGGTAGGATGAGGGATTTGATTTGAGAAATCTTTTGCAAAATAATTCCAGTTTCCTTTTTGGCCCTCAAGCAAATTCATTACCTGCAAGTTTAAAGAAGGATGGTTTGATATTAAGAATTTAATCGCCAAACCGGGAATGTAGTTATCATCGGATGGAGGCGTTGCCAGAGACAAACGTGCCAAACCAACTGCACCTGTTTGATAAATACCGGTAAATGGATGATCCGGAGCGGGAACCAATGCAATTTTTCCTACTGAGCCATTGGCATGAATAATTTTTACTCGTCCCTCCGGCATTTCATCACTGGCGGTATCAAACGTGGGATTTAATCGAAACAATCCCTTTAATTTCTCGAGTACTTCACTGAAACTATCACCAGCAAGTGGAGGCAAGGGATCTTCTGCATGGCTTAAAGTGATTTCATTCCATAATAAATCAAGTTTTTCTCTAGCAGTTAATTCCTGGTAATAACACGGTAAATCAGCATAGGAACTCAAACTTATAAAAAAGCAGATGAGCCCGCTCATAATCAAGGTCAAACATCGATACATCAAAGCCTCCTTGTCTTCAAAGTTAATTGTGACAGAGTATACGAAATAACGAAGCTTTTCTAATATTTTTATGAGAATTGGGATAGTATTTAGTGGAACAAGGATCCCGGGGGGTTAGATAATTCCCCCCCCCGGGTCACTTGTATAAGGGAACTAGGATTTCATAAAATGGTCATAAATAGCACGGCTTGCAAGGGCTATGGCACGACTGCGTGGATAATCACTGGCAGATTTGGATTTAACATAAACTGCAATTGCAATATGCCCTTTATTATTAGGCAAAGTAATAATCCCCACATCACTTACAAAACGATAGAGTTTTTTAGAACCGGGATATCTTAAATAATCCTGCTCATAAATTGACCACGTTCCTGTTTTGTGCGCGACCTTCACATGTGCAGGCAATAATCCCCTGATTCTGCTGCGCCCGGTGCGGCATTTCTCCATAATATCCATTAGAAGATTGGTACTTGATTCGGAAAGGGCTTGTTTTTTATATAATTTGACAAGCAATTTTGCCATATCATTAGGTGTCGTGGTATCGCGAATGTCTTTTTCAAAGCGTTGCCAGGCTTGTTGTTTTTCGCTTAGGGGAACCCGATTGGATATTTTTTGCCAGGAATATACCGGCTGCCGTTTTTTTAAAAAGGAACGATCCACATGATTGGTATCGACAAACATTTCCATAATGGAGCGATTAACAAAAATATTTTTAAATCCCAGCGCACTCATTCGTTGGGCAACATATTTAGGCCCCTTAGCCGCTTGCAATAATGCATCGCTTGCACTGTTATCACTGTTTCTGAGAGTATGTTTCAGTATTTCTTTTAAGGTAATGCTCAGTTTTCTCTTTTCGAATAAATAATGCAATGAGCCTGACCCCGGGACCGAGTAGCGGGAATCCATTTTAATTACCCGGTTCAATGAATCTTTTTTCTCATCTACGCGATGCAGAAAAGCCATGGCTATAGGTAATTTAATCGTGCTTGCCATAAAAAACCGTTGATTACTGTTATGGGCTATCACTTTATTTTTTTCTATATAAATGGCAGTAATTCCCATTACTGTATTTGATTTTTTTTCGATTGCATTTAATTTTTTAAGGAGTTCCGCGTCGGTTTGGGCAAAAGCATTTACCCAAAATACACAACTCAAAAACCAACACATTAAGGTATTTTTTGAACATTGCGTTAGTATTTTTTTCATAAATTATATAATCCATTTTATATTTCTTTTATTCATTGTCTGGCGTAAATAAGCTGCAATACGCGCATGTGCCGCTGTTTTCATTTGTATCGATAAAGCACACAAAATCTTTCCCTACCCACATGAAACATGCCATAGTGTAAAGGGTGTCACTGAAAATAAGGGATTCAATTTCTTTGTACCAGCAGTATTGCCTAATTTGCCTTACTTGTTTGCAATAAAATGGTCCAAGGGCTTTATGCAAATTTTTATTCTATTTTTATCTTAATTACAACTTTTTTAAATTTTCACAGCAATTTGTTTGCTATTTGTTCTTAAAACGAACCTTTTTGTAGCCGGGAGTTACATTATTTTCATTATATCCCTCTTTAAAAAAAGAGCAGCACAAGTGTGCAAATTTATTAATCGTTATGAAGCAAGACTACCCCCCAAACGAAAATAAGCAGTTCTCATGTAGGCCTGCAACTCCTCAGGATTCACAGGCATTTGGGTTAAACCGATATATTTATCCGGTCGAATTAACACTGCAATTGGCTGATTGATTTTAAAACGTTGATGCATCGTTTGCTGTTCATCAAAAAACATTGAAATATCCGCATCGGGTAAGGCTATATCAGGATGGGAGACAATGATATGCGTTTTAATCAAACCATTAAATTGTTGCGCTAGGTTCCTTGCTGTCTCAATGAGGAGCGGCATTTGATTCGTTTGGCTTAGACCGGCAAATAAAAATAAATGATGCAGGGTTCCCTGAGTTATCTGCTGAAGTTGTCTTTTTTCATGAGTTCTGGCCTCAATGAGAGGAAAACTAATGAGAAATTCACCTATTTTAAAAGAAGTTTTTTCTCCCAATACCTTCACTATAGGGCTTTTGGCATAACTTACTGTCAATTCAGCAAGGTTATATAAAACAAAACGCTTCATTGAATCAAAGGACATAGCCATCTTTAGGATGAAATTGCGTAAAAAAATCATCACCCGATTGCTCATCATTATTAACCGGGTTATATTTCCGGTTTGTTTTAAAACTTCTGCAGCGATGGGATGGCGTTCACTGTTATAACTATCCAGTAATGCATCCTTTGCGAGTCCTTTTTGTACTAGAGCCAGTTTCCAAACCAAATTATAGATATCTTGTAAGCCGGTATTTAAACCCTGGCCTCCCATAGGACTATGAACATGGGCTGAGTCCCCTGCAAAAAATACTCGCCCATAACGATAGTTTTGGATTTGTTTGTGATCAATGCCAAATTGGCTAATCCAAACAGGATCATGTAAATTAGCGGGCTCACTACACCGTACCTTAAAAGCATGAGTAATCTCTTCAAGGGTGGGTTCCTGATGCATAATTTTTTCCGGGGCAGTCATGACCACTCGATACCGTTTTTCTCCCATAGGAAAACACGCAGCCGGCCCTTTGTCGCTTACAAAGAGAATAAATTTATCTTCAGGTAACTCCCAATCAATAAGCAAGTCGGCAAGCCACCAGGTTTGTTTGAAAGAGGAGCCTATAAATTCAGCATGAACCAGTTTCCTCATGGTACTGTGCGATCCATCACAAGCAATAATCCAATGAGATTGAATTTTTTCACTCTCGCCATCAATATGTTTTACAGTAGATATGATATGAGTTGGTGTTTGTTCCATATCCATAAGTTCTGTTTGCCACTCAACGTGCAGGCCCCTGTCGAGTAACGCTTGCTGGAAAATATGTTCTGTCCTGTTTTGGGGAAGATCGATAACAAAATGATAATCTGCTTCTACAAGAGCATAGGTGGCATGGATTAATTCTTTTCCCTCAGATTGAAACAATACTCCATTTACTTTTTGGCCTTCAATGAGTATTTGTTCAAGAAAACCACCATCTTTAAGCAGATCAAGGGTGCGGATATGGATGGCTAAAGCCTTTGATTTATCACTGAGAGTCGACTTTTTGTCGATAATGCGGCAATTTAAACCATGCCGTTTGAGTTCATTTGCGCAGAATAAACCGACAGGCCCCGCTCCCACGACCAGTACATCCCATATTTTATCAGCCATCGCTACTCCATGCTCTAATCTAGGATAAAATCAATAAGCTTTATTATAGTCTGATTCATGTACTGATGAGTAGTGACTCGTCATCCTATGAAATTAAAGTATGGTTTACTTAATTCTATGCTGCATTTCTTTAAAAATAGTGCTTAGCCCCTCCCGATAAGAGGGGTAAAGAAGCGTTATCCCTAATTCTTTTTTAATTTTTTCATTGGAGACACGGCGATTATTCGCATAAAATTGCTGTTCCATAGGGGACAGGGTTGCTGCCGTATACGGGACAAGCGGTAAAGGGGAGCGGTTAAGTAATGAGGCAGCAAAGGCATCAAGACAATAAGCCGGTGCAGGCTCATCATCCGCAACATTGTAAACAGAATAGGGATGCGGTTTTTTTATCGACCCACAAATTACAGAAACAATATCCGCAACATGCGCCCTTGAAAAAAAATGACCTTCTTTAAAAATACTTTCTTTTTTTCCAGCTATAAGACGTTCAATTGCATTTCGCTTGGGGCCATAAATACCCGCCAATCTGAAAACATGCAGTGGAATTTTCTGAGCTTTGGCAAAAGCCATCCATGCATTTTCTGCCTGTACCCTTAACCTCCCTTGTATTCCTGGCGCTAGAAAAGCTGACTCTTCCGTTACCCAGGCGCCTTGGTGGTCGCCATAGACACTGGTTGAGGAGAGGTAGCCCAGCCATTGGATATGTGACGCATGTTGGCGGATTAAATCACTGTAGGATGCAAGCACGGGATCTCCAATCTCTGCCAAGGGAGGCACGCTTATCAAAAGGTGGGTTGCCCTACTCAACAACCTTGCAATCCCAGGGTCATGAAAATCAATCAGCATATAGTCGGCAGAAGTATGGCTCAGGATTTTTTTCTTATCACGGGTTGTGCCGATTACCTGATAATTCAACTGCAGCAGCTCTTTGGCCAAAGCTTCTGCCGTATAACCAAAGCCAAAGATAAAAAAACAGGGATTTAAACAAGAATTTTTCATAGTAAAATTAGACCACTCCTGATGTTAACTCCCTAGGCTTGAAAGCACACGCTGCACTTTTCAAACTCCCCGCATTACTTTCCGTCTTTTCCATGAATTCATTCACGCAGTGAGGACAGTTCAAAAATATGAGTCCCGGAATGTTGATGCCAATTTGGTGTATTTTTACTTTTTTGTACTAATCTCATCACCCGGTTGAGAAAATCGGGACCTGGATCTTGCTTATCTGTTTGATAATTTGGATCCCGTTCAAGCCAAAGAGGAGTATTTTTGAAATTCAAATATTCATTATGTCCAATCACATATTGGATTTGCGGGTATTTCTTCTTAAGATAACACACTAAAAATGCATTCGCTTTGCTCTGGGCTTCAGTCAGATCATCCTCGCTATTGACCCCACCAACATTTTCAATACCAATCGCATAATGGTTCAATCCTATAGCATGTCTTGCCATCCAGTTTTCAGGCATCAGCTGATAAATACTTCCATCACGGTCAACTAAATAATGAGCTGAGACGTTCAATTCACCCGGTAATTCCTTAATCCGTGGGGAGTTTTTAGGGAATGTGGATGGATAAAAAACTCGAAAAGTTGCCTTGAAAGTAGGAATACAGGTCCAGTGCAAAATAATCATCCGTGGATCAATGTCAATGGATGGGGAATCGATTCCATAATGAGTCAACTGGTATTGGCGGGTTAAGGCAAGACGTTTTGCATCAAATTGAATCGGCGCTTTATGAATTTTTTGTGGCGCATCACAAGAAAAGGCGTGCGCCATCGAAGTTATAAAAAATGAGCAAAATAAAAAAAATTTCATATTATTTTTTTAATATCATAAAAAAGGCAGCCACGTAATCAGGAAAATCGCGGGTGCCTTGCATGAAGGCTTCTTTCCCTGCATAACTTCCCGCCAAAAAATCCACTTGGTACAAATTATTCTCAAATGCTCCACCGGTGTCTGCGAAAATACCGGCCCGGGTCACCATATTACCTTTTCGATCAGGATATTGCACCATCAATAATTTTCCCAAACCAAATTGCTCAAGGTCTGCAGCAAAAGTAACACCGGTATCCACGGTAATTTTATGATCCGCATCCTTGCCATAACCTTTGATACCCGCTACAGGTTTAAAATACCAGTAACGTTCTTGCTGATACGGGTTTTTAGCTTTATCGTATGCAATATAATTGCAACGATGGACATTAAAAATTCTTGTCGGATGATTGGGTCCAAAATCTGCAACGACAGTACCTTGCATTAAAGCAGCCTCAAGATCGTCCCGTTTGAAATAACCCAGTACTGGAACTTTTTTATTGGTTAAGGCCCCTTTTAAAATAGCTTGCTTTCCATACTGGAAACGTACCAGGCCAGGTTTGGCATCTGCTTCTTCCAAAGTCAGAGATTCTTCATCCTGGGGAAGTCCATAAAGAGGAAAAGGATAAGCCGGACTGTAATGAGTTGCTGCCTTGGCTCGGTGGACATAATATTTGGTCATTAAAATTTTTTCTTTAGGTAAGCGGGCGATGAGTGGTTTTTTTAAGGCCAGGGACCTGGTTTGCTCATAATCAGGATACCAGCGAACAAAAGAGAAGTTCTTTTTAACAAAAGCGGGATCATTCAATTCGTTTTGATGCTGACAAATGAACATCAAGGTTGCTTTGATTCGCGCAAGGGGAACTTTAAATACTTTCCCTTCGTGAATGACCTTAGGATCATAAGGGTACCCCCTATTTAAATAAGCCAATGTTTCTTTGGCGGTAGCACATAAAGCAGGTCCATTGATTTCATAACGGGTTGCAGGAAATGGTTCAGCGGATATAAAGCGCGGAGCAGCTACAACGTTCAAACTTATCGAGATAAAAAATGCATAAAATAAATTTTTTATTTTCATTACCGGGGACAATTTTGTGAAAGCAAAATAATATCATAGGGCAGTAGTAAATTCTCCAATCATACTTAAAAATCCTCGTTTCTGGCAGGTGCAATCAACAAGGAATAAAGAATTACCTGATTGTTTATTTTTAGTTAACCATTGAACAGCATTAAGCCATTATTGTCTTCGCCGTTACTAATATTGCAAAGCCAGTCAACGACCAATTTTTGCTTATGCAACACGGGATCAAAGAAATCCACGTGCAAGGTGGCTGAGTTATCCTCAAAAACACTCAAACGCCCTGTCAAAGTTAAGAATCCCCCCGAAGGGTTCTGTATAAAAATTTTCATGGACGTTGTCACCGTATCGATTAATTCATCATTGACGGTTTCCTGACCATGAAAATAGTGAGTAAAATCAAAGCGAGTTGAAGCTCCTTCCAACTTTCTCTGGACTTGAGTAGGAAGTTCCGGTCCTGTTACCTGGCAATTATCGAAATGAATGATAGCCCTAACATCTTCCCCGCTCTCAACAGCTCGCACCAGTTGAGTATAACTGGTGATATTATTGCTAAAGGCATTGTTGATATCGGGGGTCTGCGCATGGGTTGGGGGGAAGAATAGGAGCAATGAAACTCCCATTACAGCGGCTGGCCATCTTTTCATTTATATCCTCCATGATTCTTTTCCCGGGCTTAGTGTATCTGGGGACCCCTATTTTTTGGGAGCAGCAGACGCCCTCAAATACTTTAAGTGTATAAGCTGTTTATAATTTTGCCAAATTTTATTTTTCCGGCGAGTAATACTACGCAGCCTCTACCCCATCCAATTCAGGATCACTGACCGTTAAGCGGTTAAAAGACCATGTGCTGTACAAAGCCCCTAACCCACAAGCAATTAACCCTAGGGGTAACGCGATAAGTGTTTGCATGAGCAAATAAGCACTTATAATAGTTAAAACCGAGGAACCAAACATACGCACAGTATGGATAATGGCCAGAGCAAGCCCTGTATTTTCCTTATAATCCGCAAGCATAATGGACATGGTAGCCGGAGCTGTCAAACTAATTCCCAGGTTACAAATCAAGGCAAAGGATAAAGTATAAATATTAAATTCATACAAATGGGTACCCAGTAACATGGCAAACCCACCACAAATAATAAACCAGCTGCCAAGATAAATAGTGGAAGCCATGCTGAAATAGTTTCGCAGCCAAATCCCCAGATAATTGCCCACAATAATATTTAATCCGTTAATAATAAAAATAATTCCATACACCAGGGGCGAAAAACCAAATTGTTCAATAATAATATAGGATGAATTAATGACTGAAAGCATTACTGCCGCAAAACTGAACATCATAATCAATGAGCCGCTCCAAAGAACAGGCGAGGGAATAATCTCCTTATAGCCCTGGATGACCTTTTTTATAATAAAAGGTTCTGTAGGTTGAGTCCAAAAGGGGGATTCAAAGAGTCCTTTGCGAGCTTGCAGCAAAAGTACCAGGCCAATAACTGCCATTAACATGAAATTCGCCTGCCAACTGCAATAGGTAAAAATAATAGAGCCTAATACAGGAGCAATAATGGGGGAAATTGAAACAATCATTGACACATAAGATAAAACTTTTGCCCGTTCAACAGTATCTTCAAAGTCTCTGGAGATGGAAAAGGCAATTAAATTGGCGCAGCATAAAGCAAAGCCTTGCAATGCCCGCCCAAGAATGAGCACAAAAACATTGGGAGCAAAAGCACAGATTAAGCTGGCAAAAACGGCAATTAACAAACTGAGAGGCAATAAACGACGGCGTCCAAAATAGTCGATAAGCGGTCCCCAAACTAATTGGGTCACCCCAAAGACGAACAGGTAAATACTTAAAGTTAATTGACTTAAGCTGTGCGTGGTACCAAAAAAACTGGTGATATAAGGCAACGAAGGTTGATAAAGATCAAATGTAAGTAAAGAAAAAGCCGATAATAAACCAATAAATAAAATAGATGTTTTTGGATGCGACATAATATTCATCAATGAAAAAATAGCGGAGCATTATAATAAAATCTTTGAATTTTTGCTCACAATTTAAATGGATTTTGCAAAATTTTCCAACAATATGCTGTAACTCAAAACGCGATTGCGCTGCATGTAGGGGCAGCTTAATCCAAAATTTGCCGTTACTTGCTGGTTCTAATCTGGGAAAATTTCGCATTATTTCCCAGATTATTTTATTCCCTTAACCTTGGCGAAGCAGGTAACTGCTGCCTGCATGGATTATTTTTTTCATTCGGTTGTCTTCCTCTGGATTAGGTTCACATCCTTTAAATGCATCCTTTATTGATGCGACGCTAATAGGCAAGACAGGACGAGCGTCTATTTCCAGATTGCCTTCCTTATTTTTAAAAATTGTAAAATGATCGGACGCAAATTCCAGGCATTCAGTTAAAGTTTCATCCTGGCAAATTGAAAATTTAATGGAGCGTTCTACACGATAGGTATCAGCTACCTCATCAGCAAACACTATATCTCCATAAACAACGCTATGGCGAGTCCCACAAAAATAATAGCCAAATTTATATTTTCCATTTTCGGTCACATCGGTACGAATAAAACGGCCATCTCCGTTCGCTAAACCATTGAGCGTCACAATATGACGCACTTCTTTTTTAGGGCTTCCAGCCATAGCCAAACCAGTTAGAGTCAATCCCATGAGTAACAAAGCACTTCTTTTCATTTTTATTCCTTATCTGAAAATACATCCTCAAGACAAAGGCCTTCAAGGATCAGTCACCAAAGTCAGCCTGGTGGAACATTTAAATCCAAACAGACATCGCAGCCATTATGCTAAAAAATAATCCATTTGAACAGCTGAAAAGGTTTAGCTTTTGACCAATAAAAAATAGAACCACCCTTTATCCTTAGTTCCATTTTGGGATCAAATAACCACACGTTTACTGGACAAGACCAATTACAGTGGCGATAATTATCGTTTTTTCATTGACACAGCAAATGACAACACCGCTCATTGAGATCAAGAACATTTATAAATCCTACGGCAACATCCCTATTTTGAATGATGTTTCCTTAAGTGTTTATCATGGGGAATTTTTAACCCTGCTTGGCCCTTCGGGGTGTGGAAAAACCACCCTGTTACGGCTTATTTCTGGCTTTGAGCACCCAACTCAAGGGGAAATCTATATCAGCGGCCAATGTGTGAATCGTTTGCCCCCACAAAAAAGGGATGTACACACTGTATTTCAAAGCTATGCTCTTTTTCCTCATTTATCCGTTTATGAAAATGTTGCCTTTGCTTTACGGTGTAAAAAGGTTTCCGAGCCCGAAATTAGAGAACGGGTTCTTGATGCATTGAAGCTTGTGCAACTTGAGGGCTTTGCAGAACGAAATATAAAACAACTCAGTGGCGGACAACAACAAAGGGTAGCCATTGCACGGGCAATTATCAACAGACCGCAAGTCCTGTTATTGGATGAGCCCCTAAGCTCTCTGGATTATCGTCTCCGAAAGGACATGCAGTCTGAGTTAAAACAATTGCAGAAAATGCTGAACATGACCTTTATTTTTGTTACTCATGATCAAGAAGAGGCGTTGTCGATGTCCGATCGCATTGTGGTATTTAATCATGGTCATATTGAACAAATAGGCACACCCAAGTGTATTTATGAGACCCCGGCGAATCTTTATGTAGCCATGTTTATCGGCGAAACCAATATCTTTGATGTGCAAGTTCATGCCTTAAAGGACCAAGACCTTATGACAGCAGTTGAAGATGTCCCTCTGTTTTGTAAGAACACGGGTAATTACAAGGTCGGTGATCGGCTCCATTTAATCGTACGTCCGGAAGACATTCGGGTTTGGGGATTATCTGAGGTGGATAATCCTGCAGGTATGTTGCCTGGCCGCATTGTAGATATTATTTATAAAGGTTCAACCGTTGATCTTAAAGTTGCACTTGCCTCCGGAAGAATAATTAATGCTTCGGAATTTTTTGATGAGGATGACGATAAATTGGAATATACCCTTGCTGAGCAAGTATGGGTGCAGTGGTTACCTGGTTGGGAGGTTCTATTACCTTATGAAAGCTAAATCATTTGCGCTTTATGCCCTTTATTTTTGGCTCATTTTTTTTGGTCTTATTCCCCTATTGATGATGTTTGCCGCCAGCTTTCTTTCCAAGGACAGCCATCATCTGGTTGCATTACCATTTACCTTGGAAAATTACACCAGCCTGTTTACTGCAGTTTTTGTAAAAATCTTTCTCCGCTCTTTACTCATAGCCTGCATTACCACTTTTTTTTGTCTTCTTATTGCCTACCCGTTTAGTTATTTGTTGATAAAATCGAGACAGCAATCCATTTTATTGCTATTGATTATTATCCCCTTTTGGACAAGTTCCTTAATCAGAACTTATTCTTTAATCGCTATCCTTAAATATAAAGGGGTTTTAAATGCAATTTTATTAAAATTACATTTGATACATGCACCTTTATCCTTACTGTATACCAATTTTGCAGTGATTATCGGATTGGTTTACAATTTGTTCCCTTTTATGGTGCTCCCTATTTTTACGAACATGGAACGATTTGATTTCAGATTATTTGAAGCGGCTAAAGACTTGGGCGCAAACAAATGGTCTATTTTTACGCGAGTCTTTCTGCCCAGTACAGCACCAGGAGTTTTATCGGGTTGTTTGTTAGTTCTTTTACCTGCAATGACCCTGTTTTACATCCCCAACGTTTTAGGGGGGGCGCGTTCTATTTTATTGGGTAATTTAATTCAGAACCAGTTTCTCGTTTTAAGTGACTGGCCTCAAGGATCTGCCACCAGCGTGATGCTTACTTCACTATTGCTTTTGTTGTTTCTTATTTTTCGACCACGGAAAAATGGGGCAATTCAATGAATAACCTGCTGAAGCGCTTTTTCCTTTTTTTTGTGTATGCCTCACTTTATGTTCCCATTGCGGTATTAATTTTATACTCATTCAACGAGGCCAAATTTTCCCTCCAATGGAAGGGGTTTTCTCTACAATGGTATAACGAACTATTTCAGGATCGCGGCTTATGGGCTGCCTTTTTGAACTCCATCATTTTGGGTCTTGGCTCGGCATTTATCGCCACCATTATGGGCTTATTGGCCTCCATCCACTTATTTTTGTTCCGATCCAAACACCGCAAAATTTTATTTTCTATATTACTCTCCCTGATTATCATCCCGGACTTAGTACTGGGTGTGGCTTTATTAATTTTTTTCAATATGAGCAAAACCCCGATTGGTTTCATAAGCTTGTTAATTGCCCATATTACTTTCTGTATTCCCTTTGTCATTGTGACTATTAATGCACGGATTAATACTTTAAATCCCAATATTTATTTTGGGGCCCTGGATTTGGGAGCGAGTCGTTATATTGCATTAACACGAGTTTTATTGCCCTTATTATGGCCCGCAGTTTTAAGCGTTTTTCTGTTGAGTTTTACATTATCTTTCGATGACGTCATCATCAGCTATTTTGTGGCAGGACCGGAGTTTAACATTTTGCCCTTAACCATCTACTCCCTGGTGCGCGCAGGAGTTACCCCTGAGTTGAATGCCTTGTGTTCAATAACATTCGTTTTATCGATGATTCTGGTCATCATTTCCCATCGTCTTTCGGGGAAACAAGTATGAAGTATTTTCTGTTAGTGCTGTTTTTCTTTACCCCCAAAATTTTTTCGGCGCCCGTGGTTAATGTTTATGCCTGGGGGGGAGAAATTCCTAAAGAGGTCATTCAGCAATTTGAACAAGAATCTGGAATTAAGGTTAACTTTTCTACCTATGACAGCAATGAAACCATGTATGCCAAACTCAGGGCCAGCCACCAGACTGTATATGATGTAATTTTACCTTCTGCATATTTTGTGGAACGCATGAAACGACAAGGCATGCTTGAACGACTTGATCCGCAGAAATTGCCTAATAAAATTAATCTGGATGCACGGTTTGTGCATAATGATTATGATAATGGCAATCAGTTCAGTATCCCCATTATATGGGGGGCAACCGGGATTTTTTATAATCAGGAGGTTGTACCCAATCCCCCGAAGAGCTGGAAGGAGTTGTGGTTTCCCAAATGGCATAATCAATTAATGCTTTTGGATGATTCACGGGAAATTTTTGCAATAGCCTTAATGAGCCTGGGATTTGATCCCAATGACACAAATCCGGGGCATATCAAGAAAGCTTATGACCATTTGGTGCAGCTTGTACCTAATATAAAATTATTTGCCAGTGACAGCATTCAGGCAATTATGATCGATGCCGACGCCGTAATCGGCTCCTCCTGGAATGGAGATGCCTTTAAAGCGCACGAGGAAAATAAGGCAGTTGAGTTTGTTTATCCCGAAGATGGTTTTGTCATTTGGGTTGATTGTTTGGCCATTCCTAAAAATCCACCGCACCCGAAGGAAGCACTGGAATTTATTAACTTTATCCTTAAACCAGAAATAAGTGCACAAATCGCTTTAAAAGAGGGACATGCCATCACCAATGCAAAAGGCAGGGCTTTATTGCCTCAGCCCATTCGCGACAATCCTATGGTTTACCCGCCAGCAGAAATCATGACCAAAGGTCAATTCCAGCGTGATGTGGGTGAAGAAACGCTCTTGCTTTATAATCGCTACTGGGAGCAATTAAAGTTGATTTTGTAAGGATGAACCGTTGCTTATCCCAGAGTAAATTTTTTCTTCCTGCGTCTGACGCAACTCCGTTCATTAGCCTATTATTTGCTGTTGATGAATACGGTAAAGCCAAAATTATTCCAAGGGGGTAACTGGATGCCAGTCTTAAATTCTCCTTTGGCAGCAAAGCTCTTTCATGGTAGAATAATCTTTGTACATTAGGGGTGCCATTTTTGAGGCTGAGAGGATCAAACCAACCCTTTGAACCTGATCTCATTCGTCTGAGCGGAGGAAAATGTGTCTATTGTTATGTTCTCAGGTATTATCGCTTTTATTACTTCTTTTATTGGTTTATTACCGCAAATTATCAAATCCCTAAAAACAAGATCTACCCAAGACCTATCCATGATCATGTTAATTAATTATCTGATATGTTCCGTAGCATGGATTATTTATGGAAGCAGCACCAATTCTTTTTTTGTAATCAGTTCAAATATCGTGGGCTTGATCGTAAGTTTATTGCTCATTCTGTTAAAACGGCATTATGATGCACGATGTAATTAATTTAACCGGTTACAGGTCTATTTTATGTCTGAATGGGGATTTACCCGGGCCGTCGTTTTTCACAACAAAGAATGTTCCTATTATTGCAGCGGATGGCGCCGCTAATTATTTATTTGACCTTGGGGTCCAACCTCAGTTAATCACTGGCGATTTGGACTCTGTCCATCCGGAGCTCCTGGAGACCTATCCTTTCCTTCATGTAGCAGATCAGAGTTCTAGTGATTATCAAAAAGCCATGGGCTATTTAAAAAAAAATGATTTATTACCTTCCATAATAGTTGGCATCAATGGGGGGCACCTGGATCATATATTGAATAATATAAATATTTTCATGGAAACAAATTGTCTTTTATATGCTCCTCCCATAAAAGGATTTGTTTTAAATGAACAGTCCAGGATAAATCTTGCATTACTTCCACATACAAAAATTTCACTCATTGGAATACCCACCGCAACCCTTTCTTCTATAGGCCTTCAATGGGAACTCCATAATGCTCAACTTTCATTTCCGGGAATGAACTCTTGTTTTAATCGAACTCTTCACCCTGAAATTTTTTTGGAAGTTCATCAAGGCTCGGTTTTGGTTTTGATTTATGAGCAAATGATTGAAGATGCAGGACTTACTGCCCCTTCTCAAAATTGGTGAAGGGAAACAGCATTTATTCTTTTCCCGTTTAGCCTTTGTTAATTTACTTCAATAGAACAATGGTTCCCTGTAGTGACTAAAGTCACAATGCTGTCTTTTGTCAATTTGTGAGAACCGCACAAAATATCGGGACCAAAAGCAGAGTTTTTTCGATATCCAAATACATACACTTTATTTACAGGTCCCTTGCCGGAATAAGATTTTCCTCGGGCACCCGATTTTTTGCCCTCTACAGTAAACCCCAGGGCAGCAGCCGATGCCTCTTTTGTTTTAACCTGCACTTTAATCGTCTCATTGGCAATCGCTTGAAGTGAAACAGAAAATACAATCAAACCCAGCAGATTTTTTAGGGAATTTTTTCTCATATAAACGCTCCGTGTTCTATGATTTCTTTAATATAGCTGATTTAATTCTTAAGGAATATAAATTTGGCTAAAATAAAATGGGAATGCGCTAATTTTTTAAATGAGGCAGTTCTTATCCTTCGCAATAAATTAAGAGATCCTTTCTTGAATTACCAATCAGATACACTATGCTAAATATATGAACAAAAGAATGGTTTTTGAAGCAGTATTGCGGATACAAAGGAATAAATCGAAGTTCCCAATTCTATTTAAAACTTTAAAAACAAACATAGAACAATCATAAACATAATGCCCATATAAGGCATTACTATGCAACCAGTAAGGACTTTTGAATTATGTTTCTAAGATTTTTTAGAGGAAGAGCTACAGTACGTCCATCAGAATTTGCTTCCATTCTTAGTGTGCATGAGTCACATAAACCCGGCCTATTATCCGGGTCGCTTTCCGGCGACCGTTGGCGTCATGAAAGCATGGGAAAAACATTAAATGTAATAACCGATCACAGGAAAGCGGAAGAATTAAAGCGCCAGGCATTAACAAATTTGTCTTCCTGGACTAAAACAAGATCCACCCCGCCTTCGGAAGTTGAAGTGGTATATAAAGACTGGGGGGATGCCGCATTCGAGGCAACGAAAAAATATGCAAGAATTTACTCCATTTTAAACATGGCCAATTCACGATACCCTGGCGGCGGCGCATTGGAAGGCGGAAGTGCCCAGGAAGAAAACATGTGGCATAGAAGCACATGCGTACTTTCATTATTGGAAAATATAGTCAAGCCCAAGCCAGAGTCTACAGAGGTATTCGAGTACACCCCTGAAGGAAGGGAACTGATCGAAGGCCGCAGGAAAATGACGGAAGAAGAACTCGCCATTTTAAAAGAAATATGTTTGGAAGCTTATTCACCTGACGCCTGTAAAACCTACTACAGTGTAGAACCCAGAATTTGTTTTAGGGGTCCGGAAGTATTAATTGAAGCGTCAATGGATGATTATAACTCCAATAAATTTCCTGACCCTGAAATCAGTTTCTCCTTTCTTCCATCAACAAGTATTTTTCCTTTTCATGAACTAAGATCTGCTGCCCCTGAACATTTTTCTGAACCGCAGTCCCAAGCTCCTGAAGTAGTCAGAGCACATCGAGACGATTTGCGACGTCGAATAGCCGCACAACTTGATACCTTAATTGTTGCAAAGCAACCTAATGCCATGTTTGGTGCCTGGGGGTGTGGTGAATTTAAAAATGAACCCGAAATAATAGCTGAAATTTATGCTGAAGAAATTGAGAAACGATCCTCTTTCTTCCAACATATTATGTTTCCAATAATTAACACCCATTCACTAAACAATAATTTTGAAATTTTCCAAAACGTGCTCGCGGGTATTAAACTTGGAGAAACCACTAAACCACAACATTCCCCCAAAGGTTAAGAAATACCCCCGGCATAATAAATTAGGTCTACCTCAAACACGTTCAGGTTTTTGAGATTCGAATCTGTTCTAAATTATTCTCTTCGGTTTCATCATATTCTTCCTCTTCATCTTTTTTCTCTGCTTTTTCCAAATCTTCGTCAGGATCAACTGCACGTTTGATTAGAGATTTAAGCCGATGAGCTGCACCTTCTGTCGTAGCGGAGTTTGTTGAAGAGTCCCTTGACATTTCACTGCCTCCCCAGGAAATTAAAAGAAGAGAACTGTAGAGGAGTTGAAATAAATACATGACCTGACGAATTACTTCTTGATCATTGAATATCAGACTGATAGCAAACCCCAAGATAACCGCTGAGAATAAAGCCTGAAGACCTTGAATCACTTTTTCATTGAGATGTGTGTCTTCACGTAATACAGCATACCCTGAATTGAGAAACTGGGTAAATGCTATTGGGATTAGCGGAATAGGACTTGTAGTATTTGTAATCTCCAGCCCTGATTGTACCGTCAGTTGCGTCACTGCCAAACCTGCGTTTCCCCTTTGAATATTCCTGTGAGCGGAAGAAGAAGTAGGTACTCGGGCTTGCAGACGCGTCAATATATTTGAAGTTGATCCTGCCATTTAGAAATCCTTTTAGTGAAAAAATGAATCAGGATTAAATAAAATTTAACCCGGTGATTGATTAAGCTACTGAACACCAAAATGTTAAGGTTTTCTGCAGCAAGTTATTATATTATCTAATTTTTTTCTAACTTCAATGCTGTTTGGGAAAGAAAAGAAAAATCCCTGCTCAAAAGGATTTTGTTTAAAAATTGTATAATTTACTTTATAATAACGCCGGACTTTTAAATCATATATAGGAGTAAAAAATGCTGAGTATGTATAATTTGTTAAACTGGAGTACTGCTTATCGAGGGTATAACGCATTAGTTGCTACGCTTGTTATGGTTCAATACATGAATAACCCAGAAGCTGCCGCATTGGAATATCTTCCAGATGTTGCCATTCATGCTTTCGAAGCGATAGCCCCTGCTTCATTAAACAACTATGCTATAGGAGCCAACCTTGGCCGGGGAATTCAGGCAGGTTTGGCGTTTTTCTCAGGTAACTCCTCAATCCCCAGTGTTGCTAATTTAACTGATGTAGTCAACCATGGAGTAAACATTTACCATAGAATGTCTCAATAATAATGATTTCAGTGGTTAAGGTTATAACCTTAACCTCTATGCTATTATCGAAGGCATGCGCCGACAGAACTTCTTTTCATAACGGTAATTTCCTTCTCCAAAATCTATTCTATCAAAGGCGTAATTCCTATTTTTACATTGTCTTTTTGATGCTTTATAGTAGATTAAACTATTCTGCAATATTATAAATTTCAATGAAATTTTTTAATCACCCCCAACCTTCATATCCAATGATTTCAGCCAACCTGGGAAAAAAAGGAGTTCATCGCCTGGTTACCGTGATCCACAATAATCCTTGGTATAGGTCCACAGGCCGAAATTCAGGGTACCCGGGAACATGGTTCTTTTTTGGTGGGATACTGGAAAAAAAGAACGAACGGCATGCTGCAGGATGGTTTATCAAACCCAAAGCATTAGTCGCAAGACGCTATAGCAAAACGCAATTTTTTGGCTATGAAACAGCCCATTACGTGCGTAAACATTCCTTACATAAACTGATTAGTTTCGCACGTTTCGGTGACATTAAGAAAATCTGTATTTCGGCATCACTGGGAGAGGGATTTTGGTTATCAGAACAAGGTAAAAAGCTGAAAAAATACCTTCTAATAAATTATCCAAAATATTTTCTCCCTGATGACGTGGTAAAAAAGATAAACAAAACTGCGAAACGCCCCGATTTACCTGTCTATACCAAACGCAAACAGGTAAACCGCTGGTTGTCGGATCAAGGTGTTGCCTGTGTGGGCCTCTTGCATGATGATTCACTCTTATTCAAACCTTAAGGAGGATAATGGTTTAATAAAAGTCGCCTGACCCTATTTAGTGTTTCGCTTTTCCTTTAGCACCGGCAAATAACCAGTCCGTACTCACTTCCAGTTCCTCGGCGATTTTCTGCATGGAATTCGCATCAAGAGCCACCACTCCATGGAGCAGCGCTTCGATTTTGAATTTAGGTAATTGAAATAACTTTGAACATACCCGTACCCGTTCAGTCATTAATGCGGGCACTCCAAGTTCATCAAGCTCCTGGTGCAACCGCTCAGTTAGTTTCTTGTTTGTCATGGCAGTCTCCTTTTGGCTTTTTATCAGTGTAAAACAACTCAGCTTAAGGATTGATTAACAACAGCAAGAAAACAATTGAAACATACCTGACGACGCAATGTATTGCGTGCATTTATTTCAGCAAAGGGCTAAGGAGAGGAAGAAGAAATACGTTTAAAAGCCCCACTAAAATCATCGCTACACTAGCAATTGTTCCTTCAGTATGTCCTATTTTACGCGCCTGGGCAGTTCCTGCTGCATGCGCCCCCACTCCAAAAAAAGCACCGCGGGCAAGGGAAGAATTTAAAGACAACCAGGTGAGTATAACCTCGCCAACAACTGCACCCAGGATTCCTGTAATAATAACGAAGATGGCTGTCAAATCCGGTATACCTCCAATTACACGGGAAACTTCCATAGCAAATGGGGTGCTGATTGAGCGGGGCAATAAGCTCAAGCGGAGGTTTTCATCAAGACCCAAAAGAGTAGCTAATGCCCAACTTGAAAATATGGAGGTTAAACTTCCGGCAATTACACCGATTAAAAGCACAGGCCAATGTTTGCGAATGAGTGCCCGTTGCTCATAAATAGGGATGGCAAAGGCAACGGTTACAGGGCCAAGTAACAGCACTAACCATTTTGTTCCGCGAAAATAATCATGATAACTGACATGCAGTACATGGAGCATGAAGGCAACCAGAATTGGAGCAAGAATTAGAGGCATAAGCCACCAAAATGACCATCGTCTGTAGAGTTGTTTGACAAGAAAGTACATTCCTATCGTTACCAATGACCAGAATACTGTTTGCGTTGCTGAGTTAGCCAGTATGGAGCGAAACATGCTTTGTTCTCCATTGATAACAGTAATCAACTACTATTGCGGTGACCAACATGACAAAGAATGTACTTGATAAAATAATGAAGAGAATTTTGAGCCCCAACATACTAAGTAATTCCTGATGCTCGATTATGGCAAGCACCGCGGGGATAAAAAAAAGCAACATATCACCAAGCAGCAATTCCGTACCACGTTTTATATTGTCCAGCCTTATACGTCGTGTCATCAAAAGCGACAATACAATCCCCAACCCGAGGACTCCTCCAGGTACAGGAAGTTTGGCAAGTTTAACTACAAGCTCGCTTGCCACCCAAAAGAGCACAATCAATCCTACCTGAAAAATTGAATTTTGCTGAATTTTTAATGCCATATGTTAATCGATGTGATCATTATCGTTTCATTTAAGTGTACAATTTTATTGATTATGAATAAAATGAATTTATTGACTTAAAATCATTCTATTTTGGAATAGTTATGGAATTCAAACTACTTCGTGTATTTATTGAAGTGGTACGCCAGGGCAGTTTCTCTAAAGCAGCAGAAACTCTTTTTGCTACCCAGTCTACAGTAAGTAAAGCAATCAAACAGCTGGAAGAGGAATTAGGGATGCCGCTCATTGAGCGGTTTAAAAAAAATAATGTCCCCACCAATGCGGGAGAAATAGTATATCGTCGTGGCCTCAAGTTGATTGCGGATCGAGATGATCTTCTTAAAGAACTCGACGAGTTACGTGGCCTAAAGCAGGGGCGTCTACGTTTGGGTATTTCTCCGGTGGGCAGCAGCACTTTATTTGCTCCACTTTTTGCCCGTTATAACCAACTTTATCCAGGTATTGAGGTAGAACTCATTGAACATGGAAGTGATAAACTTGCGGAATGTTTGCGGGCAGGAGAAATAGATTTTGCTGGAACTTTATTGCCAATCCCTGAAGAGTTCGATTGCCAACCGATTCGTTCGGAACCCTTGGTCGCGCTTTTAGCTGCTACTCATCCACTAGCAATGCGATCCTCAATTTCTTTATCTGAACTCAAAGAAATTCCCTTCATCCTCTTTGGAAGTGGATTTGCTTTGCATCGAATGATTTTGGATGCATGTCACCGAGGAGGTTTCGAACCCAAAATAGTTGCTCAGAGCAGTCAAATTGATTTTATGTTAGAACTAGTTTCAGCGGGCCTTGGAGTTGCTTTCTTGCCACGGATGATTGCCATGCAAAGGCAAAGAAGCCAAATAAATGCCTTATTGCTTAAAGACGAAGAACTTCAATGGAATATGGCAGTGACTTGGCGCAGAAATTCCTTTCTTTCCGAGGCGGCGAAAGCATGGCTCACTTTGGTACGTGAACTCCACGTTACCTAGAGTATTTTTTCCAAATAAAATGTTGCAGGAACGTTTGGATACAACCTGTTTTAAACTGATGTGGGTACTCATTTATTCGAATTGCTTTTTTGTAATTAAGTTTGAGACATTTCTTACATGAATATGAGATATAAAAGCGATGATAATTTAAAACATTTTGCTATGCTTTAAACAACGAGGAATGACAGTGGATGTCTTAAAGGGAATTTATAGCATCATGGAAGGCGCTATACCACAAGGATGTGGTTACTCTCCTCGGATCGTTTTCGTATGCATGAAGTCCGATTATGCCTATTAATCAGGCTTAATTTTTTTACCTAACAATTACCTCTCCATAATTTAAATCGTTCAGATCAGGAAATTGAGCTTTTTTTCAAAAAGCGTCTGCTTATTGTGCCGCAGCTTGAATTATTATCCGCACCCTTTTCTCCTCTACTCCATCATTCCCCATTTTATGGGTTTCATTTTTAAATAATGATTTTATTTAAGCACCACAAAGAACAAATTAAGCCCTCAAAGTGCAAATAATAGCTTGACTGAAGGTTATTTGTAGTACATCTTATACCAATGTTAATCTTACGAGACAAAAGATGCTCATTAGTGAGCTATTTAAATGGCTTCAAGACGAGAAAGCAGCGCTTCATCTTTCCAATCAGACCCTCTCTCCTGGGCTTTGCGAAACAGAACTATCGCAAGCGCAGAAAACAAACAGGAGACTATTGGCTGATATACGAGTTGCCCGATCAAGCAACCGCGATACCCACGATCTCATTACCAATCTAAAGCAACACAATGTATTTATGGATTATCTTGAATTTTGTAGGAAAAAATTCGAGGAAAATTCAAAGTGCTCCTTGTTTCTAATCACATTGAATTATTTGTTGTCTCAAGATAACAGTCTCTACCCTACTAAATTAAATGCATTATTTTTTGCTTTATTGCAGGAAGATAAAGAAACCATCCTATCCTTTTATCAAGCGAACCAGGGACTCTTTAAAGACCATCCCGAGATTATAAAAAGAGTAACAGCTGAGCAGAATAAACAAAAATATGAGGAAGCAATTAAACGTGTCGAACTTCATTTAGCCCGTCTCAGCGATAAATTCGCCACTCAAAAACATCCGTTAGGGATCACGGGATTATGCCGTGAATGGGTAGGTGACACGGAATTATTTGCCGCATTGATACTCTGGCTCGTGCAGCGCCAAGTCAGTACAAACGACATTTTGAGTACTTACTTGCTTCATGATTATCTAAAATACTATTTGTTTACCCTCCACTCGGAAGACAATGAAGTTTCTCGCTTGTACGCTTTACTAAGCCACTTTCCTGAAGCAAGCGAACTCGTGCAAGCAGCCCAAAAAACATGCAGCGATGAACAAGCCTTTCAACAGTATGCGCTGGATGGCACACTGGCTGGAGAAGAATTAACTGAAATTTCAAAAAAACACTACCCCGTACAGTTTTCTTTAACATCAACCAACTTTTTAGCGTTACATGAGCTTTTTGGTCAAAACTTCCTTATCGCAGCGATTGCATCAGAGCAAAAAAATTCTACTTGGTTGGGCATGCTAATCAAAACATTAAACCAGCCCCGCATTATTGCAGATGAACTTCCTGGCATCATTAATTGTGTTGCTCGAGAGTACTCCCCGCGAACTTTGGGACATTTAGCACAATTAATCGATGATGAGACTGCACAACAGCTCTTTAGGAATAATAATGGCGCTGTATTTTACCTGTTGCCATACAAACCCAAACTGATTACGCATATCAATGAAGAAAATGTAGCAGATTTTATTCAAAACCTGACCCAAGGTACCACTTCGAGTGAAATAATTTTTCAATTAATGGCGTTATTTTCAATAATCGCGAAGAAAAAAAATCCGTCCGCCCAACTTGTATTTGAGACAATACTGGATAATCTCCATCATCATCCGGCCCTTCTTGAAGACGAAGATTTTGTACGTCAGTTGAAAAAATATCCTGATTGCCAAAAAATAATAGACCGCAAATGTAAAGAAATCCGAGAGCAGGTTAAAGCCTGCATTATTGCCCAAACTACTGAACCTGTTTTTACCGCTGCTAATTATTATCTCATTGAGGATACCTGGTTTGAGGCTATTCAAAAGCTTAATTTATTACATTTAATTATCCCGCAAGCGAAGTTCGATCTGCATAACAAATATGCTCTGAGAGCCAAAACAGCGGAAGTGGCTTTTCTTTTTCATGGCGAACTTTTTGACTTAAATGCCTTTATTGAAGCGCTGTCTTTGCCTTCGGTAGTTGCCAGGGAAGTCAGCGAATATGAAAGGGTATTAATAGAAATACTTGCACTGATCGATAATGAGCCAATCCGAAGGCAAATTATCGAAAAATTAGTAAACGACCCTGTGCATCGCACGAATTGGGCAGAAAAAGAATATGAAGGTAAAACAGTTTTTATTAAAGCGGCCCAACATGGCAACCTTGGTTTAATCACTCTTTTGGAAGAAAAAATAGCCCCAGAAGCCTTCAATAAAGCGATAAAAACTGCAGCGAAAGCAAATCAATGGGACGTTGTCAACCACCTTTGCCGAAATGACAATGCGCTGCTGGATGAAGATGAACTTGAAAAAATTATTTTCATGGCAGCAGAGAAAGGTCAATTAAAAGTAACCAGATATCTTTTAACAGCTTATCATTATAAGCCATCTTCAATTGAGCTGATGCACATTCTTAATGCGGTTATTACCAATAATAAATTAAAAACCTTCCAGCTCTTTTATAATTCCTTTGAGAAGGTTCTCAATAAATCAGACGTAAACAAACTATTTAATTTGGCAATTGAACTGGGACATTGGAATATTGTGCTGCTTATGGCTCATTCAGAGAAACAGATGCTCTCGCCTGCAGCTATTGACAAGGCTTTTAATGAAGCAGCAAACTCCTCTAAGCTCCAAGTAATAAAAGAGCTATGCAACTTGCCGTTGATTGCCCCCAGGCCTCAAACCATTCACCGGGCATTTATAAAAGCTTGTCAAAAAGGCAACTTGGCTTTAGTGCAATGTTTGCATGAATTACCTGAACAATTACTCTCGGTAACTCTTGAAGAAGGATTAGAAGAAGCTGTTCTTAATGAAAATTTGGCGGTCATCAACTATTTATGTAGCCTGTCCGCCAATCCTCTACACCAATCCTCGATAACCCAAGCGCTTTTCACTGCGGCAAAAACAGGAAAGGTATTGATATTGGATTTTTTGTGTTCTTTGAATACCCCGAACCAACCCATGCAGCGCGCCATGAATCAGGCCTTATTGTGGACGGTGAAAAAAAATCAGGTGGCTTCCTTCCTTACCCTATGTCATGCAAAACAGAATGCACCCAATAAACTGGCTATCCGCGAGGCCTTTCTACTCGCGGTAAAAATGGGAATACCGGACATAGTTGAGTATGTGTGCGAGAATGAAATCCACTCTCTTAATCAACGCACGGTTGAAGAAGCATTAAAATTAGCAGTGAAAAATAAAAATCCAGGAATTGTTCGCTATTTATGTGACCTTGCAACCTACACCCCGGAAAAAAAATTTCTAAGGGTTATTTATAGTAAAGCACTTTCAAGTGGTCAAACTGAAGTCGCCCAGCTTTTAAATGAACGAATAAGTAAAGCAAGCTCCAAGAAACAAAGTACCGCTGCAACCAATTATAGTTCAGAAATCGATTACAATTCAGAAGAGGAAAATTTTTCGGAAACTGAGTTTATTTTATCTTCAACAAAAACTGGCAATCCAGGTGCAGAAGAAATAGCTCCCTTTCTGACCTGCGGTTCCAGCAAAGATATAGAAGATAATGGGGAGCTGAAACAAAATTCAGAGACCAGCAACCTTTTAAAAGGGCAAGGTTTCTTTAGAACGAAAACGCAACAGAACTCAGCCTCAGCACCAGTTCAAATAGTTAAAGGACTGCTATCCTCTTAATTAGTGGTGGGCACCGTGCAATGGGAAATAATTAAATCTAAACTCCTCACTTAAATTTTGCTGTAATAGATTTAATTACCAGCTCCCATTGACCACTGAACTTATGCAAAATTCCTAATTAAGGCATATACCGGAAATAGGAGCGGGGGCAAAACCTATAGAAAATTAAATATTCAATCTAAAAGTTAACAGGGCATGCGCTTATATCCCAACTACAGAATCAATTGCCTTATAAGGCAATGACTTCTGTTTGTGAAGGCACTGAATAAATGCCTATGGTATTGGTATTATTTGATAGGGTAACGGTCATGCCCAGATTATTTGCAGGTAATCCGTCGATAAGCACATTAAAGGCCCCCGTTAATGGGGTCACGGTAGCCATAAATGTTCCTGAAATTACCCCCCCCCATAGTCCCAGCTTGATCGCCATTTGATTGGGGAATGATAGTTCCTGTATTACAACTGGGGGAGGCGTTGATTAAAACTGTAGGGACGAAATCCACACACATCAACCAGGTGCCTAAATTCATAAAGGGATTAGGTGTCCCTCGAGGAGGCATTTTACAAATATCTATTGGCCCTGCAGTCAAGACCTCACCACCGATCATACATGCTATTGTCATGTTTTATCCTAATTGAACTTGTTTTGCCGCAATTTTGGCATCCCCCTGAGCATGGATCTCCATTTCATCGCAATCAATCCGATAAGTATGCTTTACGATGCTTCGTAGATGACCAAGCAATTGATGCTCGAGCTCGGTTATTTGCTGATACAAACGAATTGCCTGAGTGTTTATCGTATCGCTAACCGTCTGGATATAGTTACACAACATTTTCAATGATTGATAGGATAACTTCAGAATATCGCCTTGGAATGAAGCATTTTTTATTGAAAACATCCCTTGATTGCAGTCAACATTTTGCACCGTTGATGTTAAGTTAATCGTCTCTTGGGCAACCAGGCTAATGTGAGTCGCACCCAATTTTAACTCCTGGCCAGCACCAGTAATACTTAAATTGTCACCAAGTCTCAAGTGGATGCCAGCCGGCTTAGGCCGATGAATAATGGATAAAATATAATAATTATTTGCACGACATCATGTGGCAAATTCAAAAATATTTTGCAGCGCAAAGAGATCTCCGAATCGCCCAACAAAATCTTTCTCATGTTTCCAAACTACCCAGAACCATTACTCATTGTTGGGCTCAAGGGGAGTACGATGTTTAGGATTGACTCGATAAGCAAGTTAGGAACACAACCTATCCCTGGATCCAATAGGGTAGGACAGCAATGCTATGAATTTTCTCAATACACCCAGATCCGTAATGAAATCCAAAAACTAGCACGCATTGGCCAATCCTCTAACGTAGATTGGATAGGCATTATTGATAATTCAATTGAATTATTGACATATCATACCAAAGATTTACAAATTGCCGCATATTTGGCATTTAGTTTATTTCATCAATACCAGTTCAAAGGACTGGCTGCTGGATTAAACTTTCTTTTTAATTTCATCATAAACTTTTGGGAAGAGGCATACCCCCAGGGTCGTTTGCATGCCAAAATTGAAGCATTAAACTGGTATGCATCCTGTTCATTGAATCATTTATCCAGGATTAATTTAGATAAAGAAGATGAGGAGTTCCAGCAGGAAATTATTTACCTCTTAAAAAACTTCGAGAGTGAATTGCTTACTCGTGCAATAAATTGCCACCTTTTTGCAAATCTGCGAGAAAAAATAGAATTACTTAATACCTTTGCCCCCATTATCGAACAAAAGGAAGAATCAGTTATTGAATTTCGTGAATTCAGTCATCAAAAAGAATCTAACATCCATCTTGAACCCGCCTTGTTGACACTAACCCAATTTGCGCGTGAATTGATGGAAAAAGATCCATCCAATCCTTATGCTTATTATTTGAACCGGATTGCTGCATGGGCAGGTATTAATGCACTGCCTTATAACGAAGAAGGTCAAACACTTGTAAAACCCCCTGAATACTTTAATCGAGAGCGCATTAGAAAGGTTCTAAACCTTGGAAATTTGAGCGAAATTATAATTACAGTGGAAGAAATAATACCCCAAGAGCCCTTTTGGCTGGACTTAAATTTTATTAGTCTGAATTCACTGAAAAAACTTGATGGAAAATTTAATCAGGCATATGAAGCAACCAAGCTCGAATTAAGGCACTTTCTAAAGAGAATACCAGGAGTTGAGCTTTTAAAATTTAACGACGGCACTTCTTTTCTTAGTGAAGATTATCTGGAACAAGTTCAAAGTCTCACGGCCAAGAAAATTGCCTTCACCTCGGTCAGTGAAAAAAACTTGTCTGCCATCGAACAAAAACAACTCCAGCAGATAAAAGAAGCAATGGCTCAGTTTGATAAGAAAAAACAAAATATGAACTTCCATCAATTGGAACTGATTCATAAAGAGTCCATTAGCAATAAGATAAAATTATTAGTATATATGTCTGTATGCGAATCATTGATTGCCGAAAATGAAACAGCCCTTTTAAAACCATATACCGATTTTATAGTTGAACTTGTTGAATACCATCAATTGGTAACCTGGGAACCCAGTTTGGCTTTAGAAGCGCTTATTGTAGCGTTTCGTTGTATGAAATTTTTAAAAAATCGTAGTTCAACACAGGAAATGGATCGGGTTTTTTCGCTGATCACCAAAATGGACATGAATGCAGCAAGGGAATTGGCCCAACCTTAAAATTCCCAAACCCGAGTTGATTCATGTTCTACCAATAATGCCTCTCTCGGTAAAGCAATGAAAACCCTGTGGTAAGCAAACAAAAATCAACCTGGAGGAGAAACCTTATCACGAACATTTCTTAAAATTTAATCGCTTTATAGTAATCGCCAATACTTTTAATTTCTGCCTCGTCTAATCTTAATATTTGTGTAATTGCATGCCCCAGGGGGCTTGTACTTATACCGTTCTGCCAAAGACTCAGTTGCATCCTGTACTAGAATATTTAGAAAGGACATAAAAGTTAGAGAAATTAAATATGCGATCCGGAACCCTTAACGGAGATATTTATGGCAGAATATTGTATCCAAGCAGCGATGTTCCGTTTACCCATCCCTTATTTTAACCGTTTTGTCCACGATTTTTGGGTGTTGAGGGAACTGGAAGGAAACAGGATTATCGCACAACTGCATGGCCTTGCTACCTCAAGAAGTAAAGGAAGCATCGTTCCTATCGGATACAGCAAAGATCACAGTTTAAGGGCCTATTGCATTACCTATGATCCCCATTTTGCCGGACAATATAATCTCCAGCTCGGTGCCTTTGCCTTACCTCTCGATGCTTACTATACTGTGTATGAAAAAAATGATTGCCTGCACCATTGGTTTAAAGCAATACGCGCTGTGAATGCAATCAATGCTTTAGACCTTGATTATCCTGCATGTGGATTTAGCATTCCTTTATCGGCAACAATTAATAGTAACTCGATTTACCATACCTTTGCGCAAGTAATGGACATCCCCTTACACTCATTTGAGGGTTTTTTTCATATTGGAATAGAAACTTCTCTTTATGAACAAATTAAAAATTATTTGTAAATCTGGAAGGGGAAAAAGCCGGGTAATTTTTTTTTATTACCCGACTATAAACTTGTACGTTATTGGAATAAATTAGGTCTGTAAATTTCCGCTCTCTGAACCGCCTACGCCAAAAAGACCGGCGGATAAGGCTCCGCTAATAGAGGAAATGCTGGGTAAAACGGTAGTCCAGGTCACCCCGTTATCGGCACTGAAATAGGTTAAGGGAAATCCGTTATTACTTGCATCATCGTAAGAGCCTACGGCAGAACAGTTTGCGCCAATACAACTCACACTAATTAGACCTGCCGAATCAAATCCTGCTGGCAGGGCGCTGGTAGAAAACATGGAAGCACCTGACCAGGTTACTCCGTTGTTTGAACTGGTGTAATAAACTGGGAGACTGCTGGGAGCCGGAGTGCGCGTTAAACCTACAGCAACACAACGAGTACCCGCACAACTTACTCCATTCAGAATCGCGCCCTCATTACCCGGAGGGAGGTTAGTGATAGAAAGTACTGATGCTTGTGACCAGGAGTGACCTGCATCATTACTTGTATAGCTTATAGGCAAAGTTATCGCAGGGTCGGCGGGATCAGGAACTTCACCAATAGCACTGCACTTGGTGCCAAGGCAACTTACACCAGTGAGCTTAGCCTCTCCTTGATATCCCACAGGCAGTGCACTGGTAGATGGACGGATGGCGGAGGACCAGGTTACACCATTATTCATACTGTAATAACTTACAGGCTGACGTAAACCCAAACTGTCATTATAAAAACCCACTGCAGTACAATTTGTTCCGGAGCAACTAACTGATCCTAATCGCGCTCCCTGGTTTGAAGAGGGAAGGCCCGCAAGCGAAAGCAAGTTGGGCTTAGACCAGGTGGTTCCATAATCTGAGCTCGAATAAGTTAATGGAACAGGATTCCCATTTGAATTACTGGAATAACCTACAGCAGTGCAATTTGAACTAGCACAGCTTACAGCAACAATCCGGTTGTCGTTATGCGTGGCAGGAATACCCGCAATGGACAATACCTTAACGGCTGACCAGGTAGTTCCCCTATCCTTACTCGAATAACTGATGGGCTGGGTGATGTCGTCATTAGTAAAATAATTACCCACTGCGGTGCAGTATTTGCCTGTACACGCTACCCCAAAAAGTAACGACTGGTAATTTTCAATTCCTGTAATTGATGGAAGTACCGCTTTAGGCCAGGTCATTCCATTGTTACTACTAAGATAAACTAATGGATATGCTGTAGCATTTGTGCCATAAGCTCCTACAGCTAAGGAAATTGTAGTTTGCCCTGGGCCATTATTATCTACAGTTACATTCAGCGAATTTTCTGGTGTAGGTCCTGCACAAGTTTTACCTCCTGGAAAACAAATAAATAGATGGTGCTGCGGATTCGGATCAGCTCGATTGACCTCACCTGATACTGAAAGTTTTAAAGTACAGCTTTGATTAATAGAACCATTAGGCCCTAAGGTAAACGTGCTACCACAAACTGTCGGATCAGTTGGATCTGTTACTTGTTTTACATTGGGGGGCAACCACTTTACAAAATTATTTGCACGAGTCGTTCGCGTACTATTTGTCACTGTATAGGCGGCATCGACTGATTCTCCCTTGAAAACTGTTGTCGGCAATTTGCCGCGAGGAACAATATTGAAAGGTAAAGCAAAACTTATTGTTGAATTCAAAAAAACTGCCAAACCAATAAATTTAATATGATAAGGTTTCATGTTAATCCTTTTACATGATAAAAGTTAATTGCCCCATTACTTCATTTGTGTAGAAATGGGATTGCGATAAGTGATTAAATGTCGGAATTTGATCAATGGTGGCATTTCCAAGCGTCACCTTACCAAAGTCTGCAAACCGGTAGCCAACACCAACACGTACCCAGTTGGTCACATCCACATCGATACCGGCACCAACCCTGTAGGAAAAATCAGTATGAGTTTTATCAGTAAATTGATTGCTAAAGGTAGTAAATAACGGGCTAATCACCACATCATAATCCTGGGCAGAGTTTACGCCAACCCCAATTCCTCCGGAAACATAGGGATGAAGCACCATGGGTTGAACTGTCCAGTTAAACAAGAGTTTGTTTTCAAACAAAACTTGTCGCACCTGAATATCATATTGATAGGAAAAAGAATCAGCCGATAAATCATCCAAACCTTGAGTGACTAAACCGTTTGCATGATATAAAGAAGGTTGATAATAGCTAAACCCTGATTGTAGGGACCAAGAAGTATTTATTAGAAATTCAGCTCCCAGAAATACCCCATATAAGAATTTGGATTGATTGGAGTGGTGGGAGGAGTAATCAAAAAATTCATCCTCTTCGGGATCAGCAATAGGAATAAATTCCGAGGCGCCTACATTGTCGCTAAAAGCCGCTGCTCCAGAAAGAGTCAAAACAGCACGCCAATGTGCTATATGCCAATTGCTAGGGGCTGATTTCTCAACCTGATCTTTCCATACGCTATGTTTTTTTACGGATGATTCGGCAGAAAAAGCTCCTGGGGAGAGAATCCAGGCCGAACATGAAGCGATTAAAACAAATCCATTTATTCTTCTTAACAATTTATTCCATCCTTTTAAAAAGTTAATCTGTGTAACGCTTTCAACAATAATTTTATTTTCAAAGAGGATATGAGGCCTCTGAAAAAAATAATACTATCAAAAAAAAAGCCTAAAAAACAGAAGGTTACTTGAACCTGCTCGCCCTAATTCCTAATTATTCCCCTACTCCATCGAATGCAAACGAAGACTAACAATCCTAAAACCACCTCCTTTAAAATTGTTCATGAAACCCTTACAATTTGTCTCATTTTTTAATTCAACTCATTACTTTCTGACACTACTTAGTAATGATGGAGGACGGGTAACTGAATAATCTGAATCACCATTCAGCTTGGTGTTGATAAAGATTATAAGTTTCACCACCCTCTTTGTTTCTTGAAAAATATTTCTCATTTTATCCAGAAACCCTGACGATGTGGTCTCTTATTTTTCTCCTTCAATCCAGTAACTGAATGGATCAACGCTTCACTTAAGCACACAAAACATAAAATAATTTAGGTGCAATGGCATCTGCCACCCTTTATGTACTGAAAAGGAATTACATCATGATAAAATTGAATTTACTTCATTTAGCAAGTTACTATCCTCACCTGTCGAAATCATCTATTAAAGCGGTGATTTGGCAAGCGCACCTGTTTATGCAGCAAGTGGAGGAATTAGCTAAATTTTTGCATTTCTATGATCTGCACGATGAAGCCCACATTAAAGATTTTGAACGCTTTTCATTTGCAATGATTCATGTCGTCTTATCGTTAAAAAAAAGAATAGATGCCTTGTATAAAGAAGCTGAAAATGGTGTTCTCATTCATGTAATTTCCCTCCAAAATGAACTTGACCATACCCTGCTTCAAGAACATTTCGCAGCTTTTTTTTTAAAATGCGCTGAACTTCAAAAAAATATTAAAAATCTCTTCGATAAAAGACTGGAGTACACGGCTAAAAACCTGAGCGCAGAAAACAGCTGTGATCAAAACCTTGAAAATGAACTTCGTGGATCGATAAACACTCTCCGTAGCCAACTCAATGACTTAAAGCAGAGTACACATGCGTTAACAGTGTGTATGCAGCGTTCTTGTTTAAGTGGGAATCAAGACGCGGTTTCTTCTGTTGAGCCAACGAATAGGGACCATCTTTTCTTTTCCATGCCAGAAGAAATAAAAGTCAGTATTTTAGCTCATTTAAACGTAGAAGATTTATTAACCGTTCAAATTGCCTCCAAAAAATTGTTGACTACAGCAGCAACAGCTTTTGCTGTACACTTCAAAAAGAAACCAGCACAAGTTTTAGCCCATTTAAACCAACTCACCCCAGAAAAAGCTTATGCGTTTGTCGAGGGCTATCGACGTACGAGTGAGTACAAAGCGCTAACATGCCTGGTGGAGCAAAAACTGCCGATGTCTAACCTGGAGATCGCATGCTATATGCTGACTCGTCATCATAATCAGTTTCCTGATCTGGAACAATTGAAGATTACTTGCAATGACCCGCATATCGATCTGAATACAAGAGACCATTTACTCGTGCTTATGAAAAATGTCCCTACGATAGACGGGTATCGATTATTTTATTCACCTGCTTATATTGAACAAAATAATAAGTTATTCGTTTTATTTCAGCAAAATTACCCTAAAAGATACATCAATCTTTTACCCTCGATCGACTTGGAAAAAATAGAATTAATAGGTGCTGATTTATCCTACGCACCATTATCCCATACCCACATTCGTAACACAGATATGTCTGCAATGAACCTTTTTCACGCTAACTTAAGCTATGCAGATTTGAGATACAGCACCCTAAAGCAAACCAATTTGCAGCAGGCAAATCTAGCCTGGGCTAATTTGAATGGAGCCCGGTTTATAGGAACTTTAATCGATGGGGCAAATTTCACAGGGGCAAATCTAGGTAATGCTCAGTTTATTAATGTGGATATGCGCACAATAGATTTGAGTCAAGTTCATGTGGAGTGGTGTTATTTAAGTAATGTGCGCCTTGTCCCGAATAGTGCTCTTGAAGATACAGATAAACTCGACGCTTTTTTTTGCTCTTTTGAGAAAACGCTGATGACTCACCCCCTGGGAAGCCAAATGAAGTTGCGCTGGCACATGCTAAAAGATTTAAAACAGTTATTGATGCGCTTTTCCCTCTCTCCGGAAAACAAGATGATTTATTTTAAGCTCATACTCACGCATTATCCACTGGAAACGTTCTCGCGTTTTTTATTCATTAAAATGAAACATCCTTTGAAAAAACTCTTTGAAAAAAAAGGGTTAATTCAAGTGGACGACACCCAGGAAAAAATCGGGTTCCCCCTGCAAGAAGAAGTCATTTCAATTTTAGATAAGCTTCAAGATCGCCTAGACCATGCTGATGACGCCTCAGAAATTTATTTATCTGACCTGGCCGACAAATTCAACCAATGCTTTACCCGAGTTCCTGGGTTAACTAATGTGAATCAAATTTGTCATTTATCCAGTCATTATTTTTTTCTTCTGCAACTTTTCTATTACTATAAACCATTATCCTATAAAAATTCGGTCAAGCCCTATTTGGTAAATTGTTCCGCAAATACGTTGAAGGCCCCACAGCCGCCACAGAAATATGCCAGTCAAATATTTGATGGCGAACTGTTTGACATAAAGCGATTACAAAAAATTAACCCTGAAGAGTTGTACTCTTATCTTTATGGTGAGGAAGATTTTGTTACCAAGGAAGAGAAAACTGGGTTAAATAGGGTCAAATTGGGGGGATTACTCATCAGCTATACCCCAGGTTGGATAGGAACATACACCTCTACAGTCGAAATAATTGATTTTCAGAACAAAAAACTAGAATTTGGGTTTAGCATCGATGGTAAGGATAATTTTTTAAAGCCAGAACTCTCCTACCCTTTGAATATGCTCAATTATGATGTATTAACTCATTATGGCAGTGGCTTAGACCCTGATAAAATCGCTGATATTCGAGCAGCGCTTGAGCTGAGGAAAAATCTTGTCAATTATATTCTTGCAACCCAACAAGGGCCTCTCCCCGAGATGATTCCTCTGACAAGAATAGTGCCACTTACTAAAAAAGATGATACGCAAGCGGTGGTAAACAGATCAAATCACCTGACCGAAGCTCCATTACCTGGAAACAGCCCGCATGGCTTATTTTATCGAAAGACTGATTGCGATTTTTCTTTGACAGTAGCTGAAAAAATATCTTGCCTGCTGACGTGAGTGCATTTGAGGCCAACGTTTCGTGGCCTCAAAAAAAAACAGGAGTTATCTATTTCGATAAAGAGGCAACCAACCCGCCTAACTCAAAAATTCCCTTGGCAAATACTGCAGCAGCATACCCGGTCCGCGCTGACTCGCTTCTCATAGTAAGCGGGCTGGGAAATGGATTAGAAGGACTAAATGCTAATCCGTCTGCTACACCCCATAAAACCCCCAAGGCAGTAGTGGCCTTATCCAGGGGAGAGCTTTCACTTTTTTCTGAGTTATTGACGCCTTGTTGCGATGTCTTGCCTACAGTACTTTCGTACAGGCTAGTATATTCAGAGGCAGCCCGCATTACTTCCTTACCTACAGGCGTGGTACTCAATTGTTTTTTATGCTTTAAGAGATCCGCGGCAAACTGATCTCTGGAGTAACTGGCAGGCCATGAGTCAATTTCTTTCGCGGGTAATTTAAATGGCATGGGGGTTTGATTGCGAATGAGGGTATTGAGCAGAATCATAAAGTACATATCTGCTATTTTTTTACTTGACTCATCACTTAATTGTATTTGATTGCGGATGGAGCCAGGAGCATGGCCTGCTGAGAATAAATGCATTGCATCTTTTTCTTCGGGCGTCCATTTCTCAGCCGCTATCATTTCCTGAGCTACTTGTTTATATGTTTGTTTAAATTCAGAAACGGATCGCATGTTATTAAGATCTTTTTTGATCGGGTGTGAATAACTTGGCATAATTGTCCCCAATTAGTTACGTCTTTAAATGATTATAGTAAATTTTAACATCGAAAGATTAAAAGAACCTTATATCCCCGGGAGTTTGATAAAAACTTGGGGGGAAAATTATTGAATTATGCCGGCACTAATCGACTTTTCGACTAATGGTTCCTGAACAGATAAAGGAGGGGATTGTTTTTTATTTGCAACTCTATTTTGTTTCATACACTTCAGCGAGCAAAATTAACGTTTGGCAACCGTTAATACCTCTACAACGGGGCTGTACTTTCCGCTAATCTCTTGTTGCGAAATCCTGGAGGGATTTCTTGTACATGCATGCTCTCATGCACATCACAAACATAGCCCAGCCTATATTCTCCAGGGACTCCATTCATTCTCCACCTCACTCAGAGAGGGGTAAATAATAGCTGGCAACTGGCTATTTTTCCCCTCAATTTCTGTGTATGATTCCCGCCAACTTTGTCTTCATTTTAATAAAAGGGGAGTTTTATGGGGCAATTTGTAAATAATATCCTACGAACCAAAAATATGGTGGCTTTGCTGCAGGCTATGGGTATTCCTTTAAACACTGAGCAAGTCACATGCAAGGATGAGCGGGTCATTTTCAATTCAAAAACCATTAATGATGGTGATACTTTAGCAACTAACTTGCAAGAGCTCCTGCAACAAAATGGGGTAAAGCCAGTTGTCAGAAGAGTCACTGTCGCCAACTTGCTTGCTGATGAAATTAATCAGGGGATCAGCCTTGATGGTGCCGCCGAGGATCACAAAAAATCATGTCTGGCAATCCTTGGAGTTTTGCAATTGGGCTCTGTTTTCACATTGGATGAAGAACAGGAGTATTTTCATATTCCTCTTCCATCTTCCGCTTACGCTCCGTTATTTAATTCTTTGCATTATCAATACATGAGTATCGAAGGGGGATTGATAAAATTCAACATCAAAGAGTTTTTAAAAAATCATAAACAAGAACTTGTCCTTGTAGATGGCGCAAACCCTTTGCTCTTTGCCCACTCAGACTCATTTGAAAAAAAGAAGGTTTTTTATGCTGAGAAAAAAGTAAGTGAGGATACAGTTGAAGTCACTCCCTACTTTTTCGTTCCTGATGCACTGACACCGCCGGTTTATCATTTTGTTTTAGATACCAGCGGCAGTATGGAGGGCAAGCGTTTGACAACCTTGAAAGAAAGCGTAATCAAATTTGCCGATGCCTTGTTTGAATTCCAGCCAGAAGCGACCATACATATCACTGAATTCAACAGCACGACTCAAGAGCCAAGGAGTTTTCAAAAGCACAACCTTGCTGGGCTGACCCGTTACATTAATAATTTAAGCGCAGCCGGAATAACCCGTCTTTATGGAACCGTTTCCGAACAGCTGTACATGCTTAGCCAGTCAACACAGCATAATAACATTTTATTATTTACTGACGGTGAAAATACTGAAGGCAATACAGGAACATTAACCACAGAACTTGAACTGGCACTTGCCCTATTGCAGCAGAACTCTGATTTAACTACGGTACGCAACAAATTTTTCATTTTGAGTTATGGCATTAACCAGCCTGAAATTTTGCATAGAATAACCAAAGCATTTGGCTCACTTGTGCTTGATACCCATACTATCGACTTCTTTCAAGCTTTATCCGAAGAAGGGAAGTTGCAGGAATGGGCAGCAGCCAGGGAATTATTCACTTGTCGACTGGAAATTGCTGGCAGCTCCAATCTGGCCCCAGAAGCAGAAGAGTACGTTTACTCCCTTGATATGTCAGGACAATTCGTTGCCTTAAAATCAAAACAGTACAAGTCTGGAGAAATCTTGCATTTAATGGTTAAAGACAGCAGCGGTACCACCCTCCTGGATGACACAAAACCATTTGCCAAAAAGTCTCTCCTCTTACCTGGCAGCGCGAAGGCAGCCTCGCACTTGGGGGTGTTTGCAGTACAGGATAACAATACCAAGGTTGAGGAGGACAAGTTAGAGCTCTCATCAGTAATCTAATTGCACTCAAGTGAAGCCATGGGTGAGCCCCTAAAGTTCATGCCATGGCTTTTACGGCTCTAATATGCCTCTTGTTGCCGGATCGTTTCTTTCCTTCTGTCAAAAATTATTTTCCCCAGATGATGTTATGCTCCTGAAATGAATTAAAATAACCTTTTTTCAAATAATCAGGCATGAAGTACTCAAGGAATATATAAATTGAGCTTTAAGAATAACGCAGATAAAGATTTCTTTGGAAACAATATCGTTTATCGGACCATGGATTCTTGGGGTGAAATTTTTGTCATTGACAGAGGAAGTATCAGGGCACTCAATTTCGATCCCGTGTACGATCAGACGGGAATCTATCTCCAATACCCCCATATTCCTGTCCATGAATACACTCGTGTCATGCTGCTGGTTCTAGCCTTCATTAATCCGGGGCACATCACCTTATTAGGTTTGGGCGGCGGAAGTTTAATGCATTGTCTTCACTTTCTTTTACCTGAATGTTTTCTTTTTTGTATTGAATTACGAAAAAAAGTCTACGAAGTTGCTATGAATTTTTTTCAATTACCAAAAAACGAACATATCGAGGTACTGATTGCGAATGCTCAAATTGCCCTCAAGTTTCAAAAGAGTGCAAGCACACAGGTCATTTTTTCTGATATGTACCTGGATTATGGAATGGAGTCATTTCAAGTTCAGCAAGAGTTTATAGAGCATTCACATCGTATTTTGGATGATACAGGATGGCTCGTCATCAATTTTCATGAGCTTCCCGAGAGTGATTCCACATTTATTCAATCACTCCAAGATTATTTTTCAGTACTGTTTATTTGTCCAACAGTAAGCGATAACTATATTTTATTCGCCAGCAAGTCCCCCCTTCAGGAGGAATTCTCAGCTCAGTATCAAAAAAAACTTACTGTATTGGAAAATAGGCTTCATATCAAATTACAGCGTTTGTTTAAAAAAATAAAACCCTATGGAAAAGAAATAAAAGAAGACAATGATTACCTGAACTGTAAAACTGATTTACAATAACAAGGATGCCGTCTAATAAATTGGACTCTAAACCAAAGTACATGCCATGAAAAAAATATTACTACATTCATTCCTGCTGGTCACATCCTGTTTATTAGCCGGATGTTGGACGGTGCAAAAAGGACAAAAATCAGGAGTCATTGTCAAAGTTGCCAAAGAAGGTAAATTTTGGGGAACCTACGAAGGTGAAATGATTCTTGGCGGATTGGAAAATGCCAGCGGCGTGAGTGGCCGTACTTTTCACTTCACCCTGGGACAATTCAAATCCGAACTGGTTCAAGAAGCTGATTTTGCCATGCAAAACAATAAACACGTTATCATTAGCTATCATTGCGATGCCTATACCCTTCCATGGAGTGGGGAGACGAAATGTTTTGTCACGAAAATCAATGTGTTGCCGGATAAATAGCATCCCTAATACTCTGCACCCGAAATCGTTGACGATTTTAAGAAATTTCTTACATCGATTTAAGAAAGTAAGGCGGTGATTCTTTGTGATTTTTTGCTATGATTAACAGCAACGAGGAATGACAGTGGAAGTCTTAAAGGGAATTTTTATAGCGTCATGGATGATGCTAAACCACATGGATGTGGTTAAACTTCCTCGTTCATACCGCCTTAGCCTAATAAAATCTCACCATCCTTTTTTTTCCTCAAAAATTCCTTTCGAAATCATTTCCACCACATTTGCGGCACCAGGAACATTGATTCCACGTAGCCTACGAAAAAAAAGGATAAGTTTTAGTTTATAATATGGAGATAAGAACTGTTTTGAAATAGGTGAGGGATACGATGATCAAAGGTTCTGAACTGTTAGTTGCCGCCTTGGAAAATGAAGGCGTCAAACATATATTTGGTATTCCTGGTGAAGAAAATCTTGATGTTGTGGAGGCATTGCGCAACTCGTCAATCGAACTGATTCTGACCCGGCATGAACAGGCAGCCGCATTCATGGCCGCCACCTATGGCCGTTTAACCGGTAAACCCGGAGTGTGCATGACGACTCTTGGACCTGGGGCTCTAAATCTTACAACCGGAGCAGCTTATGCTCTTTTGGGTGCCATGCCCATGATTATGATTACAGGGCAAAAAGGAATCTTGTCATCTCATCAAGCACGTTTTCAAATGGTGAATACCGTTGCTACCATGCAACCTCTCACGAAAATGTCGCGGCAAATTGTGTCTCCCTCAATGATTCCTACCTTGGTCCGCGAGGCATTCCATCTAGCCCAGGAAGAACCCCCCGGGCCTGTCCATTTAGAACTTCCCGAGGATATTGCTGCTGAGCGCACCAAAAAAGTTGATCTCATTCCGCCGCATCCTATTGAGTACCCCATTGCGAGTGAAGAAGCCCTTAACCGTGCCGCCAAAATGATTATGGAAGCGAAGCGTCCGCTTGTGATGCTTGGGGCTGCTGCTTCACGCCCAAGGGCAACCAACGAACTGGCCCAATTTATTCTGCGGACCAAACTTCCTTATTTCACGACGCAGATGGGAAAAGGCACTGTTTCTGGAGCAACAGAATTTTATATGGGCACCGCTGCCCTCTCAGAACGAGATTACGTGCATGAAGCAATAGAACAGGCTGATCTAATTATAACCATTGGCCACAGTACGGTAGAAAAACCTCCTTTTATCATGAGCTCGCACCTTAAAGTCATTCATGTTGGATATCAGTCTGCTACCGTAGAACAGATCTATTTTCCGCAAGCGGAGGTTATTGGTGATATGGGGCCCTCGTTAAAATTGCTAGCAGATAAAATCGAAGGCAAGATACCCCATGCAGATGCACTTCTTCATTTACGTGAAGGCATCCTGAGTAAAATTTCTGCACGCGCTACTGAGGATCGATTTACACCCCAGCGTATGGTTTATGACATTCGGCAAGTTATGCCACGCGATGGCATTCTCACCTTGGACAATGGAATGTATAAAATCTGGTTTGCACGCAATTATCGAACCCAAGTGGCAAATACCATTCTTCTCGATAATGCACTGGCAACTATGGGAGCCGGCCTGCCCTCAGGTATTATGGCCTCGCTATTATATCCTGAGCGTCGGGTGATGGCAGTTTGTGGCGATGGCGGTTTTATGATGAACAGCCAGGAGTTGGAAACTGCCGTTCGACTGAAGTTAAATCTTGTGGTGCTGGTAATTGAGGATCATGCGTTTGGCATGATTCGCTGGAAACAAGCGGTAGATCACTTTCCTGATTTTGGAATGACCTTCACCAACCCTGATTTGATTAAATACGCTGAAGCTTATGGAGCACGAGGTACTCGCGTAGAGCACATTGAAGATTTTCAATCCATTTTGGAAAATGCATTCAATATGGGAGGAGTGCATCTTGTTGTATTTCCTATTGATTATTCAGAAAACAAACGCGTACTTGTGGATGAATTACAAAATCGCTTACCCCCCGAAAAAAAGAGAACAGAATGAAAAAAACACTGCAGGTCGTCCAAGCATTTGATCGGGCATTAATTAAAGAAATTCCTGTAGATGATGCGCATGCCCTTGAAAGAAAGTTGTCTACTGCAGAATCAACATTTAAAAAGCGCGCTGGGTGGCTTAAACCCCACGAACGCATGGCCATTTTGAAACAAACCGCCCAGCTATTGCGCACCGATCAGGAGCGTTTTGCCAAACTGATTGCGCAAGAGGGAGGCAAGCCTTTTACGGATGCGGCAGTAGAAGTAGCGCGTGCCATTGATGGTTTAAATGATGCGGCAGAGGAGCTCCGCCATTTCGCAGGCAAGGAAATTCCCATGGGTCTTACGCCCGCAAGTGAGAGTCGCTGGGCTTTTACTGTAAAAGAACCTATTGGCGTGGTAGCGGCAATTTCTGCATTTAATCACCCGTTAAATCTCATCGTGCACCAGGTAGCACCTGCCATTGCGGTCGGATGTCCTGTAATTATCAAGCCAGCCACGCCCACCCCCTTATCGTGCCTGGAACTGGTTAAATTGTTACATAAAGCCGGCCTTGGGGAAGAATGGTGCCAAACGTTTATTACTGAAGATAATTCCTTAGCCGAACACCTTGCAACCAATGAGCGCGTTGCTTTTTTAAGTTTTATAGGTTCAGCAAAAGTTGGCTGGTATTTACGAAGTAAATTGGCTCCAGGAACCCGCTGCGCATTGGAACACGGAGGTGCTGCACCCGTAATTGTCGATCGCAGTGCGAATTTGACTAAAGCCGCTCAAGCGCTCGCCAAAGGCGGCTATTATCATGCAGGCCAAGTTTGTGTGTCAGTACAGCGGATTTTTGTTCATAAAGAGATTATTTCTTCGTTTATGGATGAATTCGTGGAGCGGGTCAAATCGCTACGGGTGGGTGATCCGCTCTTAAAAGATACCGAAGTAGGCCCGTTGATTCTTCCCAGAGAGACAGAACGTGTCGAATCCTGGATTGAGGAAGCGGTAACCACAGGAGCAAAACTATTTGGCGGAGGTCGTTTTTCTGAAACGACCTTGATTCCCGCAGTGTTGTTCCACCCGTCTCTAGATGCCAAAGTCTCGCATTTGGAAATTTTCGGTCCGGTAACCTGCGTTTATGAATACGAAAAAATAGAGCAAGCAATCCATACAGCCAATTCATTACCCTTTGCTTTTCAAGCCAGTATCTTTTCTGAAGAATTGGCACCGGCATTGCAAGCAGCGGAATTTCTCGAAGCTTCGACCGTACTCATTAACGATCACAGTGCATTTCGTACTGACTGGATGCCTTTTGCTGGCCTAAAACAATCAGGTTATGGAGTTGGCGGAATTCCCTGGACCATGAAGGATATGTCTCAAGAAAAAATGATTGTGCTGAAAAAAAATTAATCTACAACATAAGAGCGTTGATACATTTAAATTAATTGCTCTCTTTCGAAATTTTTAGAAGAACCTGAACCAGGGCGCGGCAACAGAATTTAGCATTCAAAAACCCCAATCTTTATTAGGGGCAATTTATAGGGGGATAAAATAGAGCGGAGCCACGACAATGTTCAGGAACGGGCCTGCAGAAACACTTTGATGTTGCCGATTGAATTTCATCACGGGTAATCCCCAGAGGTTCTATTATAACGATTTTCATTTTTCTCCTTCCATCTGAGAAATCTGTCATAAAACGAGCACAGTTCGCCGCGAGTCCTTCTCATTCACGGGAAATAGGACTTCACTTGCACTTCAACCAAACATTCAATATAGTAGAATATTCAGGTTGATATGTAGTTCCGCGTTTAGACTATGGATTTAGCTTAAAAAGGAATTTTACATGACAAAACTAGAAGAGTTAATCTATTCCTTAGCCGCGGTGATTATCCGCTATCGCGACAGCCAGCCCAAAGTTAAAAAATTAATTTCTGAAACGGATAAAGAGCTGCTCAAAGAAAAATCCATCGCTTGTGCTAAAAACATCATTCAGGATAAAGATACTCATTTTAAAATAAAATTAGGTAATCTTATTAAACAATGCTCCGATAGTGGACGAAGATCTTTCCTCTATTATATTCTGCATGAAATTACCTCGCTGAAAGCCTTTTTGGATAAAACCAGTTCCCTTACCCCCTCCGAATTAGAAAGATTCAAAAATCAAATTACCCAATTATTCAATGATCTTAAATTACTTTTGCAAACCCCAAAAAATGAAACTTACAGGGTAATTTGCAGTAAAACGGAAAATACTGCTGAAGCTCCTCTTGCTTTATCCGGTTTAAAAAATGATGGCTTTCTTGGTGGTCTTTGTAATTCAGGAGATATCTTAAAGGAAATGATTTTAGACCCCTTTGCAATAACCACTCACTCTTCCTATACCGCCATTCAAGGTATTGCTGAACAAATCGGTTCGGGGCATCAACATGCTGTGCAAACACTTGAATTACGTGCTGAAAATGCTTCCCTAAAAGAAAGAAATGCAGACCAAAAACAAAAACTGGATCTATTAACTTCCGAACGAGAAAAATCTAAAAAAATGCCTCTGATGTTTTATTTATTACTGCTTCAATATATAAGATTGCAATCAAAAGAAAAAAAACAAGAGACCATAATTGAACAACAACAAAATACCATTAGTGAAATGCAACAAAAAATCAATGAGTTGACTCGGGAAATTGAGAAAAAGAACTCTTCTTACAGATTTTACAGCCCCAGTTTCTAAAAAAATTTCCCACGCTCTTCTGTGGGCGAATTCTAAAACTTTTTCACCTCCATTGCCCCCCATATATCCGCCCAAAATATGCAAATAAAATATACAGATAAGCCTTTTTTTAATAATTCCTTAATAAAGGAATAGTATTATAAGCCTCAAGTAAAGGTATCAAAATAAATCACAGCGAGGTAAATCTGTGTTTGACAAGCGATGTAAAACGAGAACCGATGCAGTCAATGAAAAAATCGATCGTATTGCAAAATCAACAGAAATAGAAGAACTAAGATCATTGCCAGGTTTCGAGCAAATTTTAAGTAAAAATCCATATCGTGAACATATCCAAGGTTATTATGTAGAAATCCCCCTAGCTACATATAAAACCTTTGTACCCAACGGACTTAAATTCCCTGACCGCTATGGAAATGCTTACGAAGGGGGACAATTTGATGTTCCGCTGTTTACATTACAAGAATGGCGCGACAACTGGGACAAAGGCCATCCGGGTGGTGATAGGCCCGATTTATTAGTTAATGCGAACTGGTTTAACATCTGGCCTACTGGTGTTCCAAACTCCAAGGGAGAAAAAATTAATCCAAGAACGCAGGCGCGTACGTTTCTTGCGGGATTATCGTTAAGTAATGGAGAATTGGTATCCACCCATAAAGTGCTTGATCAGAATAATGTCGGCCTAGACACTATTACCTTTGATGCATCGACTAAAAAAGTAAAACTTATTGAACATAGTCAAATTGATTTGGAATTGGAGGCGGATCCCAAGTTTTATGATAATAAAAATGCCGTATCCGGATTTATTATTTTAAAAGATAAAGCCCAATTAAAAACTCCAGACTTAAATAACAACCACTCAAATCGCTTGCCGCGTACAGGCGTGGGCTACAAAAATAACGGCGATACCGTGGTTGTCATGGTGGTCCATAACACAGAACGAAATCACGGTGTCACGGCAGAGGAATTTGCAGAATTATTCAAAGCACTTGGTTGTACCGATGCAATCAACCTGGATAATAGTGGTTCGGTGGAACTTTTTTATACTGGCTTGGGCGAATACGGTAAAAAAACAGTTACCGTACAAACAAAAACATGCGATGCCGGCGCTTTGACCGAAAGGCCTAAACCTAATTGTTTGGGCTTTAAAAATGCCAGCAAGTGTACGTTCTTTGCTCAGGATGATTCAGATATTCCGACACGCAAAAAGAGCGCTGCTCCTCAAAAAACACCTGCCAAAACCGATGATGAAGTCACTTATACTTACAACATTAAACGTTAGGTTAAGGTCGCTTAAAATTGCAAATGGCGATTTGCATTTTTTCTTCTCCTGAAATTGCATCGGAGGTTGAACTATCCGCTGCAATTTTTAGGCCTAACTCAATAGGAAGTTTGGATGGACTAAAAAAACTGTTCTGATCCCTATGGCCTTGGGCAACTAGATGCGAGACATATTGAATTTTAAAGTATTCAGCGAAATAAGGACAAATTACTGCAATATAAAATTTTGAAGCGGTATCATGTATGCGCCTGTCATTGATGTAGAGCGTAGCTTCTTGTGAGTCCGAGGTAACCAGGTTTGCCCTACCTAAATTAAGCATGAAAATAACTTTCTCCTTGATTTCAATAGTAGGAAAAGCAACACCTAATTGCTGATTGTCTGCCAGGAACGCAGGAAAGAAGACGCAATTTCCGTCAATAATAATTGAAGCAGTCCCTTTATTTCGCAGAAACTCATTTATTCTGGATTGTTCTAGAAATACATTCCGTATGTTCTGATTTGGAAATTGAAGAGCAAATGTTTTTTTATCCCCTTTCACACATTCTGATAACTTTATAACCGTTCCCAGTGCCCGTTGAATAAAATCATACAATCGCAATTTGAGCTCAGCATCTTTTGAACAATCGATTATTTTCGTGAACCAAGTTGTGGCCCTTTTATTTTCAGTAAGCAGGGTGTGCAATTGGAACTGAAGGTGGCTAAGTTCTTTTTCATAAAATTCCTGATTCAATCCATTTTCTTGCGATTGCTTCTGCCTGATTTGGCAAAGGATATTTATAATCGAGCAGATACGTGGATAATTTGCATGATTCTGGAATTGTTTGGCTAGAGTTTGAAGATCATTGATTTCTGTATCGCTCACTTTACAAATATCGCTTTTTTTATCACGCATGGGGTTCTCTTGGTTTATTCTCGAGTAGGGTTGCAAATAGACTTTACCCTTCTTCGTAATTTATGTACTCTGTTTTTTTTAAATGAATAAGGATTTTTCATGCCCAATTTTTCTACTTTTAGCATTTATGAAAAAGAAATGCGAGCGTTCATCAATAATGTGGTAGAGCAAACTTACCTGGATAAGGATAAAATCACAACCTGGTTGTATAGTGAAGGAATATTCCATTTTCGCAGCGGACAAAGTGCTGATTATTATCCCTACGTTGAGGAAAATCTAAACAAATTCGAACATCGGCCATTAATCTCCAAGCAACATTCGATTGGACAGGTTCTCACTGGATTTATGGCAGTAAAAAATGCATTTCTCAACCGGTTTGCCAAAGAGGATGCCGAGCTTAGAGTGACATTAGATCAATTATTTACGTACCACCTTTACTCTGCCCCTGAAAAACATCTCGCCTTTATTGCCATTCAAAGCCAAATATCTTCTGAATTGAATGCCTATATAGACAAAAATGGTCCTCTTGAGCCTACAGAGGCCCTTAAACTCTCAATAGACCTGTTTGAGAAAAAAAGGTTAGATAACCCCTCGTTGGGAGAAGATTTTACTAATCAATTAATTTTAATGCGGGAATTCTTAGAGGATTTAAGTAAAAAATCATTGCCGACAGAGCAAAAATTTTTTAAATCAGCCACTGGTACCGGTGAAGAACAAAAATCGCAAACCCTTACATTGACTAAGTAGTGCAAGCCAACGGAGCATGGGAGGGCTTTGTAAACCTACTCGTTAAATTTTAAGAATTCCCTCTTCTGGTTTTCCGCCAATAGGGGGATTCTTTGATATTTTTTACCTTAACCACCCCATTAAGTAGAAATCCAGCAAGACAAAGTGTCTTTTTTTTTGATTAATAGTAAATAAAATCACCGAACTCATTGATTATCCGTAGATAAAAGCGTATATATTAGTGCCAACACGAATTATCAATACCCAAAAGCATACATTTTTTTACTAAAAAATGTTTATACAGATGACACTTTATTTCAGGATAAAAAATGGCAAAAAACACCCTTTTTAATTTTCTTTTTCACAATGAGGCAAATATTCAATTACCTCATGGACATAAATTAGTATTAGGCGTTAATAAAAGTAGCCAACACGCTTATTATCGTCTTGAGCTTCCAAGAGGACATTATCTTATAAAAGACGGGAAAAAAAACTTCCTGTTGGACAATCATCATATCAGTATTTATGAAAATGAATTTCGAGACGACCCCAAGTTAAGTCAATATCATTACACGGCTGAATTTCAATACCTTGGTGAAACCTATCGGCTCCATGTGTACTTTAATGCGTTTGATCAATTAAACCAAAACATTGCTTTCGAAAAATGGACTGAAGATGGCTATAAGACAGTAGACACCAAAAACATCAGGGAACAATTACTCATTTTAGCCCTAAATCATACAGAACCTTTGTTAAAAATGGTGAGACAACAACATCACCAAAAAATCAAAGAGCTTGAAAACCGTTACCAGGCGTGTGATGAAAAGCTCAACACATACTTTGATACAGAAACGTCAACGGCCGAAATTTTAAAAATAACAGAAGAAGCCTGTGAGATATTAAGGGAACTCCTTCCGCTTATCCGTTCTGCAAGCTATGCAGGAATTCTTAAATTTCATGAAGCAACGGTACGTGCCCTGAGAAAAATGGATACTACTCCATCTGAAAGTGGCCAACCCCTGGCCTCTAATGCAAATATTGCCCCTGAGTCCGAGGAGATGGTTGATATTCAAGATCCCGCCTCTTTAGCAGATGGTTCTCTGTTACAAACCAAAATTGAACAAGAAGAACTAAAGAAAACTCGGCAAACTCACCCCTCTGCACCATCTCAAAATCGAGCGCTCCATAAAGTAGAAGAAGAAATTCAGAAATTAAGTACTGAGTTTCAGGAGCTAAGCAAGGCTCCTATTGAAATTCAGGCTCAAAAAATTGAGCAATTACTGGCGAAAACTTATGAAATTAATTTGCTCTATGAACAAACGATCAAATTGAAATACCTGCCGCAGCTGGAGAAAATACGCCGCGGATTACAAAAATTAGAAGCCAATTTATTACCTGAGTTACTTTTCACAAATAAATTTGAATTGGCTGCTTTGTTAACTTCCGCCTTTTACCTATTACGTGCTGAAAAATATATGAGTGTTGCGCTGCAGACACGTAATGCAAAATTGCTTGATTTTTTATTGACGCATGGTGATATCGATATCAATCAGCAAACCGTTTCTGCCCGCAAAATTCAATTTCCATCTGCAGTGCATGCGTGCTTGCAATTGGATAGCCCCTCTACCCCGATGAGCGAATGCCTTTCTGTTCTTATTAAGCACGGCGCATCTCTTTTTGCGCCTGATAATAAAGGCCTGCCTCTTGTTTATTCTATCCTGGCAGAGGAAGCTCACCCTCTATACAAAGCGCTTTTTATGACACGAGAGAGAACGATTGACTCAGTTGACTTTTTTAAAAAATTAATTCCTTTGCTCAAGGCCTATTTAGAAACAGATACCCTCACTGATATAGAAAAAAATCGTATAGAATCCCAAATACACAGCTTTGAATACCAACTCGATATTTTGGAAAATGTTCAGTTGCAGGATCCGAGTTCACGGTTTTTAATGAAGCGGATAAATCATTTAGAAGAAAAATATTTGGGGGATCTAGTAAGAAAATTGCGACAGGATCCTGATGTAGTTGCGATAAACAAGAAACTCCAACTCGCAGCCAAGGTACTCAACTCCAAGATTAGTCGAGCACAACAACGACAAGCAAATATTATCTATTCGCAAAATTTTGATAATTTGGAAAAACTCTTATCCCGTGTAGATGTTAAAGAATTAGACTACGACCTTATTAAAGCCAGTGCCTTGGAAAGCCTAAATATCCAACTGCAATTGATTGAGGCTAAAGCTGAACTCTTGGATCTTCAGAAAGAAATAAGAAGGACTCCAGTGGTTAATAATGGAGGCAGGAAATACAAAGAACGCCTGAGGAGACAAGATGAATTACTAAGAGAAATACGTCAATTAGAGCAGAAGTATGCAGGCATGCAAAATATTGACGAGGTAAATCGTAGTTTAGAAGAACTTGAGTCCTTAAATACGGTGGTTGAATCCCTAGGTGAGCAATTAGAGAGTTTGGAAGGGGTGGCTCAGTTATTATCTCAATTTTCCAGTATTTTTTCCTCTAAAGGTATCAAATTGTCGATTACTGAAGAAAATGAAGATACTCTTACCTCTACTGAAGAAAATGAAGAAACTCACACCTCATCGGGATCTGAAAAGGAAATAGACGCCCCGTCCCCTTCTTCTCATTAATCTGTTATTGGGCGTAATGCAGCTATCCTTAAAGGAGAAGCATTACGCTTATTAGTGTGGGATTTAAAATTAAGGTAATGCAAAATGCCAATTCATTGCCTTGGACAGAGCTTCAAGCATCATTTCACCGCGGATACTGTTGCCCTTAGCATTGACTTTTGGACTTAAAACCACGATACCCGCTTTGCCGGGAACAACTGCGATGGTATAACCCGAAACGCCGCTTTTGGCCGGCATCCCGGTTTTAACCATATGGGTACCTGTTTCATCATATAGCCCGCATGTGGCCATAATTGCTAAAGTAATCTTACACGTTTCAAGAGAAATGATTTGCTCTCCACTTTCAGGATTTTTTCCCGCATTAGCTAATAAAGTGGGTAGAAAAAGCATTTGTTCCAATTTTGCTTCATAGGAGCATAAAGCAAAATATAAATCCAGTGTTTCATGGACATCTGATCCCAGGTTGTTTCTACTTTTCAATAAATAAGCAAGCGCCCGGTTACGATTTCCTGTACGCTTTTCTGAAGCAAATACCATAGGATTGATACTTAGGTGCTGGTTAAATAATTTTTGGGTCCAATGTTGAAGCCAGGCGAATTGTTGCTCCCCTTTTCCAGGAATATGCGAGCATAAGGTAATCGCCCCGGCATTGAGCATCGGATTTGATGGTTTGGGGCCAAATTGTTCCAGACGAGTGATAGAGGCAAAATCATCACCTGATGGCTCCACCTTAACCCAGTCAAATACCTGTTCCCCATATTCTTCAAGTAGCCCAATTAAAGGAATCATCTTGGCTGTACTTTGTAATGTGACAGGATTTAAAGGGCTATTACTGTAAGAAATAAGTTCTCCAGACAATGGCTGCACAGCAATTGCGGTCAAATTCTGATTCACATTAGCAAGCTCTGGAATATAATCTGCCGTTTTACCTTCCTGGTTTAACTCCGCAGCAGAAACCAAATCTTTTAATAAATTGATTGTAAGCAATGATGTCATAAAACCCTTAGACTGAAAAAGTCAGCCATTATGATAAATTTAGCACATTAAAACAAATAAATTCGCAGAAAGATTAATTAAAAACTAATAAAGCACAAGAGATCTTAATCTGTGCGAAATTCCAGCATTTTGCTTCCCACCAACCAGAATCTTCAAACTCAGTTGGATTTATTTGATGCAAATGAAGTGGGTTCCACCTCATTAAAATCTTATTAAAAGACCCAAATCTCGCTACGAATTTGCTGGTTAGATTAGGAGAAGCAAATTTACGGTAATGCTCGCTGAAAGTCATTTGCCCACTGGATTTATAAAAAACAGTAATTTAAGAAAGCAATGGCATATATGCGGTGCTCCCCATTAGGATTAACGAGATTTGTCTTTTTCCAGTGAATCTCTCCAGGCTTGCTCCTCAGACTCTGTCTCAAAAATCTCTTTGTCCGATTTTTCTCTGAGATCTGCCTCGACTTTGGTATGACGAGGAAAAGGCATACCGGGCTTATTTTGAATTTTATTAATGCGCTCCACTGCATGAGGTTGAGGATTGAGATAAATTTTCATAGAAAGTCCTTTAATAATTATAATAACTTAAGTATAGACCTTCCATGTGAAGCTGATTATTCCCAAAACCCCAACCAATCTCAGGGAAGTCAGTTATCGCCTTCCTTGAGTGAATTGCAAAAAGGGTTAATTCGTCCTGGGTGACCGGCTGTTGTAGGATGCGACTCGAGCACCCCATTCCAACAAATTTTTATTGCAATCATCTTTATCCAAAATCACTTCAATAAAGCATAAGGCATCTGTGTTCTTTGCCTCTTCAATCGCATCAAGAAGTGCCTGGTGGGTAGGTGCTTTGAAAGCTCGGGCTTTGGCTTGCTCCCCATTAAAAACTTCCACTAAGTCAGCATAACGCCAATTGTTAATTACATTATACGGACCATCATGAATTTGGACTTCAATTGTATATGAGGCATTATTCATTAAAAAGATAATAGGCTTAAACCCATAACGAATGAGTGTAGAAAGTTCCTGGGCACTCATCTGGAACGAGCCATCGCCAATTAAGGCTATAACACGTTTTTTATTATGCAGGGCTGCCTGCACTCCCAGAAGAGCACCTACAGACCACCCTATTGATCCGTATTGCATTTGAATTTCAAAAGGACAGTTTTCTGGCAAGTTAAGGCGCATCCCATTAAACCATGAATCCCCAGTTTCTGCTAAAACTGCGTAATCGCTACTTAAAAGTTTTTGAATTTGCCCAAAGAGAAAACGGGTCGTAAGTGGTGAATTTAAATCATCTGGCTCTTGATAGAGCGGAGCAGCTCCTGCGATGCGTTTGTATCCCTTAACGGAAGCATCATTAAATTTCAATTTTTCCTTTAAACCATTTAGAAATTCATTCATATAAACTTCTGTATATACTTTACCGGCAACAGATACACTTCCATCTGCAATAACAATGAGCTTTTTAGGTTGGATATTACACACATGGCCAACCGTTGTGTAATCATTAAAATTAGGCCCGATAAAGAAATATAAATCACTTGATTCGACAATTTCCCCGCATCCAGGCGAACTGACCGGCCCCCAGTAAATCCCAATATAATTGGGGTGTTGTTCTGAAACAAATCCTTTGGCATCAGGCATTGCTGCCAGGGCATAACCGCAAGATTGGCTTAAAGTTTCAATCATGGCCGTTGCTTCGCAGGCCCGGGATTTACTTCCTGCAACCAAAACCGGTTTGACTGCAGCATTGAGATGATTGGCCGCATCATCGATCGCCGCAGCAAGCGATGAAGTATCACTCAGTCGTTTGACGTTAAGGGCGCGTTGTGTCGGAGGGGAAACATTAGCCCCAGCAATATTGCAGGCAATTTCAATATAAACAGGTTTTTTCTTGTCCAGTGCAATCGCTATGGCTGTATCTATTTGCATAGGGGCATCGCTTGGCCTATGAATGAATACACTATGGGCGGTGATTTTCGCAAAAATTTCGCGAACATAACTGTAATTTTCTGTGGCTAACGTATGGTGTAAAATCTCTGCATCCTGTACCGAATTCGTATTAGGTCCCCCTGAAATCACGAGAATCGGCAGATTTTCAGCATAGGCCCCGGCGACTGCATTAACGGCACTTAAGCCACCAACGCTATAGGTCACCACCAAAGCAGAAACCCCTTTGATACGAGCATAACCGTCCGCAGCATATCCAGCATTTAATTCATTACAACAATTGATCATTCTAAGGGAGGAGTTTTTTAGCAATTCATCCAACAATCCCAAATTATAATCACCAGGAATTGCGAAATAATCATTCAGCCCTAACTCCTGAAAGCGTTTTGCAAGATATGTGCCTACAGTAGACATAAATAATCCTTTTCTTTAGATATACTGAGTGGGGGTTAAATTTATTATGGCAGCGGGTTGATCTTTCTTCAAGGAATCTTAATTGCCCCCGGTTATTTGTTCAAATGCAAAATAAAATAATCCCAAATCCTACGCCAAACATAAGTGCTAGTAAAATAAAGGGAATGGTTTGCATTAGGAACGATAAGCATATCAAAGTCTTTATCTGCTTTGATCAGGGCCTCTGCTAATTGTAACAGATTAGCGGGGTGAACATTATCATCCAACTCCCCGTGGATTAGAAACAAGTTCCCTTTAAGCGTATTGACTAACGGATAATTTGATTGCGCGGAATAATCTACCTCATCGGGCATCCCCTGATAGCGTTCACCCCAAAATGCCAAATAGCTGCGTAAATCCTGTAGACCTGAAACACAAACCCCTACCTTAAAGAAATCAGGATAAGCCAATAGCGCCCGGGTTGCGGCATATCCTCCAGCTGATTGTCCTATAATTCCTATTCGCTCCATGTCGATATAAGAATACTGCCGGGCTAAATATCTAATGGCCGCCATATGATCTTCCAATCCTCCAGCCGTTTCCAAATGCTGATAGGAGTATTCATGAAACTTTTTAGAGCGAAACGGCGTGCCACGCCCATCCACATTAATGACGATAAAACCTAACTCCGCTAAACTTTGTGCCGACCAGCACCCATATACGTATTCCGGAAGATCAAAACAGTAGCTTTTAGGTACTCGGGTCAACTGGGGTCCAGGGTAAATATCATCAATGAGGGGATATTTTTTCTGCGGATCGAAATCAGTAGGGAAATACATAAGCCCATAAATATCAGTTTCTCCGTCGGCGGCTTTGCAGCAAAAAGGCTGGGGGAATTTATATCCCAAGCCAAATAATTGGGAAAAATCAGCTTGTTCAAGGGTCGCAATCTCTTGCCCATCTGTAGCACGTAACTTTGTGGTGGGCAGGGAATCCATAGTCGAATAATAATCGATGAAATATTCCTGAGAGGGAGAGTAAACAATGGTGTGTTCTGCTGTCTCCGGGGTGAGCAATTGCACTTCACTTCCATCAAGGCGTGCACGGTATAAATAACGAAAATAAGGATCCGCATCAGGTTCTTTCCCATTTCCCAGCAAATAAATCCACCTATTGGCGGTATCAACATGGAATACCTTGCGTACAGTCCATTCCCCTTTGGTTATGGGATTTTTCAATGCTCCAGTCTGTAAATCATGCAAATAAAGATGAGGCCATCCGTTATGAGCAGACATCCAAATAAATTCATTCGTATCCTGAAGTATCCGGGTGTAATTCTCCCAAAGGATAAGTTGGCTTGGTTCGACAAACGTGTGAGACTTTTCAGTTAAAATAACTCGCTGTTGTTCGCGAGCAATGTCCAGCTCACAAAGAGAGAGTTGATGATTTCCTCGTTCTTCTTTTATAAAAAAGATTTTTTTGCTGTCCTCACTCCACCAAACATAACCTGCTTCAATTGGAGAGCCGACCAATGCCGGCATCAGGGGAGGCATGTCAATTTGTCGCAATTTCCTTTCTGAAACATCAAGCAAGCATAATTGGATTTCCGGAATGATTTCATCCCCTACCAAAGGCACATGCGCTTCAAAAACCTGCGGTCGCAACGAACCGTCCTCAGGAACATGTTGCAGCAAAGCCAATTTTTCAACGTGTTCCTGATTGCATTGGAATGTTACTAGCTTTTGTGAGTCAGGAGACCAGAGAGCCATTGGCGGAAGTATTGTTTGCATGCGCCGCAAGGTTAGGGACGTTAAATTGGTATCCGGGGAGGTAGCGTATGGATGAGTTCGACTGCCATCGGCAGTAAGTTGATACTCTTTTTGCTCCTCCAACGAAAGAAGATATAAATTATAGTCTTTAGTATAAATATCCCAGCGTTCATCAGGGGAGCGTATTCTGGACAAAAGCAGGGTGGGGACAAATCCCCAAATTTCCTTAATTGTCGGGCAATGGGTCATGGCAACCGGCTTGGCTTTATCCTGGATAAGTACCTTTTGCGAGGATCTATCGTATTGAAAAATAAATTCTCCGATATGAAGTTGCAAGAGATGGTCGTTTAAAAAAGTAATTGTCTCTACAGGTAAGCTCGAAGCATTTACCTCCTTATTCAGGTGTTCCGCGATTTTTTGGGCCAGAAATGAATGGTCAAAAGCAAGCTCCTTCTTTTTGCTGCGCAGATCAAAAACAAGATATTCATAACCTTCAGCAACATCATGCCGATAGCAAATAAGTTGTTCATCAGGCGACCATGCGATGGTCGGTTGCAGGTTTTTAATTAAACCCATAATATTCTGAGGAAGGAATTTTTTTGCCTTCTCATAACGCTGTGTATTGGCGTGTTCCATAGTTAGGCCTGCTGGTTTTGCGCTTGTTGCATCTTCGTCATCATTTCATTCAAATCACTATATACCCAAGCTTCACTTATTTGATGATTATTATCCAGTCGAAAAATGGTAATGCCACTATAAAATACGGGTATCCCGGTTGCAGGAATCCCTGAAAATTCATGGCGATGAGTTCCGTGACCATGCCAACGCGTTATCACTTTATCCCCGCTGACGAGCAGATCATCGATATAGTGCATCAGATCGGGAAAGGCTTTATACCATTGCAGCAGCGCTTCTTTAAAATTCTGCAAATTTGCAGCTTGCTCATAACTAAAATGGATTAAAGTATTTGCAGCAAAGAGCTCATCCGCCAAAGCAGCATTTTGTTGGTTCCACATTTCATTAAAAACCCTCCTCACCGTGTTTTCCAGTGCCGAACTCATATTCATTTACTCCTTTCCCATCCTGCTTATTAAGTACTCATCCATTATGCTGCGAACCTTGAGCTATGGATTTGCGATCCTGTTGTTTTGCAATAATTTGTTGAAACAAATCCTCATGGCGTCATATCAATTTTATCTTCTATTTTAAAACTCCGGAATAAATAGATATTCTTTAATTATAGACAAGCTTTCATTCTGTCAGGGCAACGAATCCGTTCTACATACGGTTGCAGCAATAGCTCCAACAGCTACTGTGACCCCCAATGCTAAGGCAGGCTTGAAAAACCCGAAGTGATTCAATTTTCTTTCCTCTTCATTCTTTTTGGGTTGCGGGATCATTGGAGGCCAGCTTCCCAGCTTGGCATCCGCCAACATCGTCGGGCCCAGGGGAGGACTTGCATTCACAATCATTCCTTTCCGGGCTTTGATTGATACCTTTGAAAAAGAAATATCATCTTTTTTTGCTTCCATAGTGTACTCCCCTGGCGGTACATTAATAAATGCCACTCCCCCATCTAGTGAAGTCGATTTTAAATTTCGTATAAAAGGATTTGTTTTGTGGATAATTGGGAAAATCCCGAAATAATAGGTTCTTACATTGACTTTAGGTGATAGGCTCACTGTAACTCCTTCCACACCTTGGGGAATATCATCCAGGGTAGTATTGGGTGGTGTCACGGTTGCAGCAATCTGACAGGCTTCCGGATTCTCACTTTCCCCCATGGCAAATGAAAGAAATTTATAAGCCATATTTGAAGGAACCTGGAAAGAAATATTCTTTAGAAAATTCGCATCGTTTATTCCCTGAGGAGGAACGATGACTGTTGCTGTTTGCGTTGTTTTATACCCGGTCCAAAAAGAGCCCGGTTTCTCAAAAACCAAAGTAATCGGTTCGCCCACAGGCCATTCAAAAGGACCAAATTTTCCGGCAGAATCAGTCTTAAATTTTAACTGTGGATTTTCAAGCACAGTAATTGTTGCATCTGCAATAGGTTGCCCGGAGATAAATGAACGCGCAAATCCCGATATCCATACGGTTTTTTTCATAATAAGTTCCTTTTAGAGAATAGCTTCGCTCCACTTTAATGGGTGCTGTTAAAAATAGGTAGACTCATTTATCTTTAGCAAAAATTACGGCATTTCTCCCCCAAAGTGCCGGGTTAAATAAATATTGAGTTTGGGTAAAATAAACTCGGGTTTGAGCTCTCTAAACAATTCAAGCGCCTTTTCCTTAAATTCCGTCTCAGGGGTGTTTTCATATAAATCAGTCTTAAAATCAGAAAGATGCACGGCAACATGATGCACCCCATCTTCAAAAGTGGACCACTCCTGTTTGGTTATCCAGGGAGAAAAAATTGTAAATGAAGGTTTGTTAAACGCTTTGGCAATATGTATTGCTCCGCCTTCGTTACCGATTATGGCATCACATTGGCTCATTATGGCAATAAACATTCTCAGGTCATAATTGGCTAGCTCAAGGAAAATATTTTTTCGAGCAAGTGGATTACATAATGTATATAGTTTTTGGGCGTCCTCTTTTTGATGGGGTAAAAAATTAAATAAAATATTTACATCCACCCGAGCCGTTATTTCATTAATTAAGGTTGCCATGTACTCCAGAGGATATGTTTTTAGAGGACAACTTCCAATAACATTGAGCATGAGGTTTTTCCTGTTAGGAATGCGATAGGTTTTAAAGAGAACAGCTGCTTGAAGTTTTTCCTCCTCAGCAAGATGGATTTGCGGATGGCGTTCCAGTAAAGTCCCGTTTAAAAAAGGTTGAATTAAAAGCAATTTTAAATCGATGATGCGGCCATGTTGGGTCACCTTTACAGCTTCCCGGGAAAGATTATCGGTATACAGAAAGGTTCGATATTTTTTCTTATAGGATATTCTTCTCTTGGCTGCGCAAAACATAACGATTAACCAGCTCTCCAACTTGGTGTACGCATCAATTACCACATCATAGTGCTCACGCCTGATTTGCAAGATGAGCTTGATAAAGGTGCGTGCACTTGCCCTATGCTCCGGATTAAGGGTAATCACCCGGTCAATGCTCGGATTTCCTTGTACTACAGGAAAAGCCTCCTTGTTAATTAAATAATGAATTTCAGCATGCGGGATTAAATTTCTTAAATTATTACAAATGATGCTGCTAAGCAGGACATCCCCAATTTTTTTATGTTGTAACACCAATATTTTCATTTTTAATCTTATTAAAACTCAAATCGAGAAACAGGATGAAATGACAATTTTTACAGTTTCCACCTACGATGCGCCCACCACCATTGCTCCGGGTGTTCGAGAATTAGTTGTTCCAATTTTTGATTATAGTTTAAGGTATTATTGTAAATAGCCTGCTCTTCATCAGGATTTGTCTCCCAAGGCAATGCTGGATGAAACTCGACCACATGTTTACCAGAAGGTTGACGATAACATGCTGCAGGGACAACTGGAGTTTGAAATTTATTTGCAAAAAAAGCCAGACTTCTATAAGTACCCGCTTTGGTATTAAAGAAATTTACGGCAATCCCCTCTTTGTTTTTAAGCTCCGCATGCTGATCCATGACAAAGAAAATCGTTTCTTTATTTTTTAACGCCTTAACTATTTTTAACGGGGCTCCAGTTTTATCAATTCTTTGCACTCCATAACGTTCACCCAGATTAAATGCGAAGCGCTCAAGCCATTTTACACGGATAGCCTTTCTAGTCGCATAAATTGAACCAAGCAATGGCTGCAGGCGGTCATTCACTAAATGAACAGCTAACTCCCAATTACCTAAATGCCCCGTAAGCACAAAACATCCACGTCCCTGTTTTTTAGCTGCCAACAGATGCTCAACGCCCCTAATCTCAACCCAATGCTCTGGGCGCTTTGCCAACCAGTTCATAAAAAGTAATTCTTTTATCAAAGTAGCTACATGGGAATAATAAGCTTTGGCCAAGCGTTTTTTTTCTTTTGTGGAAAGCTCATTTTTAAAAACCCGATCGATATTAGCCAAAACAATGGGTCTGCGAAGGGGGACGAGATGATAAAAAAGAAATCCTGCTAAACTCACCCTAAATTGAGACCTCAACTCACCCATCCCTGCTCCTCTTACCATCGTTTATAAGACCACAACCATTGTTCAGGATGAGCAAGAAGCATCTCCTCCAGGCGTTTATTGTACTTTTCTGTATTTTCCAGATAGGCCTGTTTTTTGTCTTTCAAGGGATCAGCGGGGATTTCAGGATAAAATTCTATGATGTGTTGTTTTTTGTTTAATCGATAAAAGCTTACAGACAAAACGGGACAATTCAGTCGATAAGCTAAATGGGCAAGGCTTGCATAAGTCTTACTTGATTGCCCCAGAAAATTTGTTCTTAAACTGGAGCGACTGTGACAAGGTGGTCTCAAATCAAAAGGAAAGAAAACAACATCCTTACTTTTTAATGCGAAACGGGACTCTGCCAGCGCATTGTTTTTGTTTATTATCTTAAAGCCTGCCTTCTCAAATCGTCCCCAAAAAATAGAGTTCAGAAATTGAATTCTCAATAATTTGCGTACACAATAAAAATCAGCTCCTCCTTTTTTAACCAGCTTCGGGAAAAACAGCGGGGCAAACTCCCAATTACCCAAGTGACCGGTTAAAACAAGAGCGCCTTTTCCTTTTTGCAATGCACTGTAGAGATGTTCGCCCCCCAGAATTTTAACCCTTTTTTGCAGTAACTTTTTACTTAGGAAATTCAAGAAAAACAGTTCTTTAAAACAAAGAACAATATGCGAGTAATAAGCAACTGCAAGACGTTTTTTTTCGTAAGAGGAAAGAAGATTATTGAATACCCGGTCAATATTTTGCTGAGCAATGCTGTACTTTGCCGGCATCAGGAAGTAAATAAACCATCCAGCCCAACTCACTGGAAGAACATTAAAATTGCGTTTCAACTCGAGCATTTAACATCCCAATCTAATGGATTGAAACAAGCAGCAAATTTGTTTGTGCAGTCTACCTGCGGTGATTTGGAAAGTAAAATAATATTTGGCTTTTGCATTCCAGTTAAGTAATATCAGCGCATTAAAATACCAGGTATTGATACATATGGAGACAAGTAAAACTCCAACTCGTATTGCAATCGTCGCAGGAGAGGCGTCGGGCGACTTATTAGGGGCAGGATTAATACGCGAGCTAAAAAAGCATCTGCCTTTGATTGAATGGATGGGTATTGGCGGCCCCGAGATGATACGCGAAGGTTTTAACTCCCTAATCAACATACAGCGGCTATCAGTAATGGGGATTAGTGATACCCTGCTTCATTACCCCAAATTATTGCAAATTCGAAAAATGCTTAACAAGGAATGGAAAAAAAATCCTCCTGATGTATTTATTGGCATTGATTATCCCTATTTTAATTTGTCCTTGGAGTTACGCCTGAAGAAATTGGGAATTAAAACAGTGCATTTAGTCAGCCCTAAAATCTGGGCCTGGCGCCAAAAAAGAGTTTTCTATATCAAGGAAGCAGTTGATTTAATGCTTACTTTATTTCCTTTTGAAGAAAATTTATATAAAAAATATGATGTGCCCGTACGCTATATAGGCCATCCTCTGGCGGATCAAATTGAATTAAACATAGAGGCAGAGCCCGTCAGGAAACAACTTGGTTTTTTACCCCAAGATAAAATAATAAGTGTTTTGCCCGGGAGCAGGGCGAGTGAAATAAAATATATGGGCCCCCTGTTTATTGATGTAATGCACGAACTCAACAAACACATGCCCGAACTTCAGTTTGTCGTGCCAACAGCCAATGCCAATCTAAAAGCACTTTTTAGCGAGCAGATACAGAAAAAAGGGTATAATTTAAAGCTTAAAATTCTCGATGGACAATCCCGCGAGGCATTAATTGCTGCGGATTTTGCTTTGGTTAAATCAGGAACGGCCACACTGGAGGCCATGTTATTAAAACGCCCTATGGTGGTTGCTTTTAAATGGAGTGCCCTGAATCACGCGATTATCGCACCTCAACTAAAAATTCCCTACATCTCCTTACCTAATATTTTAGCCAATCAACAATTAATACCTGAGTTTATTCAATCCGAAGCATTGGTCCAACCGATTGCACATAAAATCCTACAGCTTTTTCAATCAGCTGCCAGCGAAGCTCTTAAGACACAGTTTGCATCCATCCATCGGCATTTAAGGCAAAACGCAAATCAACAAGCAGCCTTGGCTATTTCTCAGCTTCTGGAATCGTGTCGTTCTTGATCCGTTTCTTTAAAAAATGGGTTTGTCGATGCCATTCCCGATCAGGTAAGGCAGGATATCCTCCCACTCTGGCTCCCGCAGGCACATCTTGGACTGCAGTCGAACCCACCAAAACCGTAGCACGCTCGCCAATAGTTAAGTGGCCGCTGATTCCCACTTTACCGGCCAAGGTAACATATTCACCAAGCTGACTGCTGCCAGCAATACCGACTTGGCCACAAAGTATCGACCCCTTACCTATTTTTACATTGTGGCCAATCTGGATTTGATTATCCAAACGGCACCAGTCCCCAATTTCAGTATTATCCATGGAACCTCGATCAATACATGTATTGGCACCAATTTCGACATTATTTCCTATTATCACCCCGCCTGCCTGGGGTATTTTATAATAACCGTGCTCGTCTCCGGCAAAGCCGAACCCATCCTGACCAATACGAGCCCCAGGATAGATTAATACCTTGTTTCCCATAACCGTATGACTGATGCTGACATTATTTTCAATGCAGCAATCATCCCCAATAACTACCCTATCTCCGATAAAAGTATTCACGCCTATTTTGCACCGCGCTCCTATCCGCACGCCTTCACCTATATAGGCGCCATGCGCTATGTGACAACCTGCACCAACTACCGCACTCACAGCTATAAACGCAGAGGAAGCAATAAAGGGTTTAACAGCATCTGGAGGATAGAATACTTGCGCAATAAGAGCGTATGCTTTATAGGGATTACTATGAACCAGCAGATGCATGTGCCTGGGAGCATATTGGGCGTAATTGGGCGAAACAATGCATGCTCCAGCCTGTGAGGATTTAAGTGCTTTAAGATATCTTTTCTCATGCAACATGGATAACTGATGTTTTTGGGCCTTCGCAAGCGGTGCAACATCAGAAACAAGATATGTGGCTCCCTCCGGATGCTGCAGAGATGCCCCGGAACACTCAGCTAAATGCGCTAAACTAAAAGGGCCTTGGGGGGTTGAAAATCGAATCGACACAATTTATACCTTCCATTAATAACGGTAAAATCCGCGGGTTGACCCTTTTAGGAAGCGCACTATGCAGGCAACATCCGCATTATCCGCAAAATCATTCTGTACCTGCTCTATCGCATCAGCAATACTTGCTCCTTTTTGAAATAGGGTTTTATAGGCACGTTTAATGCAACTTTTTGCTTCCGGAGAATATTCAAGCCGGCGCAAACGTTCCATATTAATACCATATAATTTTGCCGGATTACCTGTTACTAAGGTATAAGGACAAACATCTTTAGTAATTAAACTCAAAGCGCCTATCATGGACATGCGGCCTAATTGAATAAACTGATGCAAGCCACATAAAGCACCTACAGTAACCCAATCCTCGATAATGACATGACCGCCTATAGCTACGGCATTGGAAATAACGTTATGATTGCCGATGAGTACGTCATGGCCTACATGGGCTGAAATCATGAGAACATTATGATTGCCGATACAGGTCTTACCGCCCCCGCCTCGTGTTCCACGATTTATGGTGACGTATTCCCGAATAATATTATCATCACCGATGAATACCTTGCTGATTTCCCCATTAAACTTGAGATCCTGAGGGATGCCGCCAATAATTGACCCGGTCCCAATCTGGTTACGCTCCCCAATTTCAGTCCAACCTTCAATAGTTACATGTGAAGCGATTGATGTTCCTTGAGCAATTCTAACGTTTTCACCAATAATAGAATAAGGCCCTATGGAAACATTAGGGCCAATTTTAGCTCCGGGAGCGATCAAAGCTGTTGGATGAATTTGATTCGGAGTGGGTATTAGATTATTTGCTAAATGGTCTAATTGACTCACCAGCATGTTTACCTCCACAACTAAAATCAATACAACAGACCTTAAAGGTATTACTGATTAACCACTAACACATATAGCTCATTTTTATGAACACATCGCGAACAGCAAATCTTTGAGCAATGACCAGTGTATTTTGGGTACCGCTGCTGCGGATCGCATCAGCATTGACGTGGGACCAATACTGCTCAGTATTAATACCGCCCTTGATACCAAAACTGCTGCCATTATGAAAAGGAATCTGTGCTGCGATCGCCAAATTTGAACCCACTACAACGGATGCCCAAAGAGTGGTTGGCGTGGCTTGCTCATAACTGTAATGGGTTGTGGATACGATACCGGGGTAGTTTGGAATAATCCCTGTGGTATTCAAATCCTCATCCCATTTAGAACTGTATGAACCACCCAGAAGTGCTGCAGATACATCACCAACAAGACTAATATAGCGATTAAGACTCCAGGTGGCACCCATACCTATTTGTGGACCAATTCCGAAATATTTTGCTGAATAATCAATCTGGTCGTCTAATGGAGCTTCCAGTGGATTAAATTCCACATCAACATAGGCCATGGTTCCTTCGTAATCAGCAGAAAAACCTTTTTTAAATTCAGAAGCTTTAATACCGTAATAACGGGAAAAATGTACATTATTCAAAAAAGTGCTTTGAAAAAAGCGATGAGTCAATAATTCTACTGTTTGGAAATCATAATGGGAACTGACCGCAGCAGTGGCATCACGAATTTGCTGGCCACCAGGAATAATTGGATCGGTTGGATTAAAAAAAGGATTGGTCTGGGCAATTTGACTCAAACGGTTTACTATCACACCATTTGTGCCAGTATTTCCAATTTCATTAAATCCTTTATTTTTCAGGTTGGTATAGGTTAGCGTCACATCATGATCCATTTGGGGACCAAATTTATAGCCTACGCCCACTAGAAACCCCCAACGCGAATCAAGATTTATTTGGTGGGAATTCGTACTCCCATCTGCAAAAATTGTTTCGGCATATAAAGTTTTATTAATTCCTTCATCACTTAAAGAGCCATATATAGGTGCACCAGTAACGAAAAAACCTTTTGTAAGATCTTGACTACTGCCTAAAGTACCAGCAAAAGTCAGGGTGCTGTTAACAAGTAGCAAGCTGCAAAGAAATTTCCTTTTTAAAATAATCACGTTGACTCCATTAACTAAATTACAAATAAACTTAAAAGCAGAATATTTTCTGCTGCTATAGGTTAACAGAATTCAAATAGAAGTCTACGGGTTAACCATAGTACTACCGAAATAAATTGAAACGTTATGTAATCAGAAAGATCCAAATTATTTTTTAAATATTAGACATTGATATTTAAATAAATTTTACATAAGCTGACCGGTTGAACCCTTAAAGGTAAGAAGATGGCAATGAACAATTTTAAAAAATTAATTCCCCTGTTTTTCTTTGTCTTCCTAAGCCTTAATGCTTATAGCCAATCCCCAGAAAAAACTCAGAACCTGCTGATAAGTTATACTTACCTCGGAACATTCCCTAAAGAAACGGCACAAACGGCATTAAACAAAATGCCTCCACTTGATGTGCTTGACGCAAATTACGAGGTGACGCTTTATAAAATCAACTACAGGACTCCTGCACCAGATGGACATATCACTACAGCTTCTGGTTTGCTGGCAGTACCCGCGGTAACAGCTGAAATAGGAATTGTGAGCTACCAACATGGAACACGGTTTAACCGTGAGGATGCACCTTCAAGGATGAAAGAAAGCGATGCTATTTACCCTGCCTTGTTTTCCAGCCATGGCGGTTATCTTACGGTGATGCCCGATTACCTTGGTTTTGGGGATAATGAATTGCCCCTGCACCCTTATGTACAATATGAAACTCTTGCCAGCAGCAGTATGGATATGCTTTTAGCTGCTAAAGAATTTGCAAAAATTCTTAAGATTAAAATAAACGATCAACTTTATATCGGTGGTTACTCAGAAGGTGGTTTTTCATCCCTGGCCTTGTTTGAATTGCTCGCAACACACCACCCCGAGATCCCCCTTACCGCTGTCGCCTTAGGTTCTGCGCCTTATGATTGGGATGAGACCATGAGATTTATTATGCTTAACCCTGGACCAAGAGCCACGGCATATCTCGCTTATTTCTTTTACTCACTACAAACCTACAAAAACTATTGGGCTAATTTAGATCAAATTTTTGTCAGCCCCTATAATGTCCTGGTTCCAGAATTATTTGACGGACGCCACTCCACGAAAGAAATAATTAATGCACTCCCCCAAAATCCGGCTTTAATTTTTCAAGCAACATTTTTTGATGCCATTTTGAATCCATTGGAGAGCGATACAGAGAAATTAAAAAACTATTTCAACCATTATGATTATAGGCCAACAGCCCCTTTACTGCTGGTGGGCACAAAAGGAGATAAGGACGTCCCCTACCATGGGGCGGAAATCGCTTATAACCAATTTAAAAAATACAGCAGTGCCGTTTTTATTCAATCAGTGAGCGACACCCTTGATCATCGCGACGCGGGACCCTATGTGTTTTATGAGATGCTTCGATTTTTTAAAGATTTTCAGCCGGCCAGTGAATAAGCTGGTGTTTGAAGTAAGCCGATGGAAGAGTAGCTTTAAGCCTGCTTTACCCGTGAAACCAGAGGTTCACTCTTTCAAAAAGAAAAAAACTAAGTCCGTCTGCAGACACATACTTCCTGGAGTTTTTTAAAGTTCCTGGATGCAATCACGCTGCTGAAGCGCGCGCTTAAATGCAGCGGTTATTTTATTGTGCAGAAAATGGGGCCATTATCAAGCTGCAACTCATTTCCCCCCGAATCCGTTAAAAATTGCCCAATGTAGCGTTGATTCTTTTTATTTAATTGCGCGGAGATAAAAATTCTCGGCCTGTCTTTTTCTTCTTGATCCATGGCAACTAACAATAAATTGTCCGCACGCATACTAAAGCGTGTGACCTCCACTGGATAGTCAAAATCAATTTTTGGTACAGCACCTATTTTATCAGGCACAACAAAGGAAAGGGTATTTTCCAAGCCTTCAGGATAACAGGTTACGGTTTTTTGTGCCGCGAATGCAGTTCCAATGAAACTCAGTAGTAATGCCAGAAACAAACGATGCATAGGCCTTCACTCCTAAATAAATTAAAAGTCAGCTAGAAATTACATTAAATATAACTTATTTATACTGGTTTGAAATTCCTTATTCTATTTAATCATCTCCTCTGAAACTCATTAAAAAGCGGTATAAAATTTAGTCATCTATACTATAAAAATGACACCGCTTGTATTTTGACCATGAAAGAGCGCTTTGCAGCTGTTTCCAGACAATTGAACGAATTAGGTATCCAGCCCCAAAGCAAATTTGTTGCGGAACGCGAGGACAAGCTCATACAACACGCTACTCAACTCGATCAACTACAGCATGCAGCATATGAGGCCATAGAAGAACACTACTCCCAATTTAACCCTGCAGCATCCAAAGAAGAGCACTTCCATTTTTTTAAAAAAATATTAAGGATCAAAAATGTGCTTAGGGAGCTGCAAAATCTCCATAATGATCTGACCCAAAAATTGGGCGAACGCTCAATGATTTATATCCAGGATGAACAAAAAATTAACTTAAATGATAAAATCATCTTGCCTGAATTAAAAGGGAAGGAACCTAAAGAAATTGTGCGCGCCAACTTCTATCAACTATTGGAAAATATTACCAGGAATAATTCACTTAATTCTGCAGAAACAAATTATATCACCTCACTTTTGATGCAATTGGTTTCAAGGCCTGCAGGCATAAAATTAATAGTAAAACTTAATTATTTACTCGCTTCAAAGGATGCCCAATTAATTTTAAAACCCAGCAAAAATTTTGAATGCTCCATGACTGCAGAGGGTTTAGCAAGTGCTTCCCCAGAGTTTACCAGTAAATCCTTCTCTCCTGAGGATGATTTTAAAACCATTTTAAAAAAAGCAACCATTCGTGGAAGGGGAGCACAACGGGTGCGCGTAGGTATAGATTTCAACTACAACAACAGTATCTCTGCCTTGAATTTGGAAACTTATGCCTCGACGGGAAATGGTCTAACCGATTCTGGGCCCGCGTTTGTTTTAATGGGCCATGAATTAATTCATGCCATGCACAATCTTTTAGGCAAAGCCAGACATAATTTTTCCCTTTTTTTTCAAGGAAATAATTATCAGGATGATCCGCTTATGAACGCCCTTTATCCGACAAGTTCCTTATATAGTTATGGATCTGCAGCGGAAGAATACTGGACGATTGAAGGTGCGGTCTTGTGTGAAAACTCAATTCGCAATGAACATGGCTTTTTTAGAAGAACCGGGCATATCAGCGCCGAACCCGGTAGTCGAGCAATACGCGATCTTTATTATATTGGATTAGCTCGCAGTTATGATCTCTTGCACCTGGAACGTCTCCAAACTTATATTCAGAATCAGGAGGAAATTGATGATATCAGCAAAGATGATCTCGCTCTCGAGAAACTTTTACAATGCGAAAAGTATAAACTTATGCATTACTCTTTTACCGATATAATCAGTATGTGCCAATTTATTTCCCCTCTCCAATTAAGAAGAATGGAACGAGTTATAAAATCAGTTTCGAGGGAGAAAATGGAAAATGAGGAAAGGGATTTGGAACAGGTTTTAGCGATTATTCCGCCTAAAATTGCTCAACTGTTTGTTGCCGTTACCACTAGGGGAATAGCTGCCGATGAAAAAATAGATTCGGAAGAACTCGAGGCTATTCTACCTTCAATAAAAAGAATGGAGGAGCTTCTAAAAGAGTCAGGTTTATCCCATCGCAATTTGAAAGTTTTTAGTAATTTTATTGAAGCTATAGAACAAAGTGCGACTCACTCGGCTCTTAAAAATAATTAGAATTTTACCCTGTACATCAAAGCTTCATAAGAAACTTTTTCCTAAAAAGGAGCTTATTGATGGAAGCAAGTTTTTAAACTTCTTATTTCTGTGGAACTTATTAAAATTCTGAAGCCCTTAATGACATAAGGGCCTGGTGCGAGAATCTAGAAGAACAAAGTAAATACCTCTTCCTCCGTCGCGGCATGAAGTTTTTTAAACCATTCTGTTGCTTCTTCTATTGAATGAATCTTTATTTCCTTTTTAGGAAAAAATAAACCTGCATTAAATTTTTTATTCATCTTATTTAATGAATGTTCAACATCCTCCTTGTTATCAAAGTAAGCTTTCATTTTTTTAGAAAATTTATCACAATTTTGCGCTATAGCTTCAATTCGTTCAATTTCATCCTTCAAAGAGGAGTTGCTTAATCGCGTAGTTATCATCCTTAAAGATAACTTTTTTAGCTCTAAAAGCATAAAATTATGCATACTCTTTTGATGATCTTCATAACTATCATGTTGCTCTGAAAGAGCATCAGGTATAAAAACATCTGCTAATAGCGCTCGTATTTGTTTGGGAGTTATTTTGGGGGTTACTATGTCATTAACATGCTTTTTTTTATGTTCTCTAATCGCATGTTGGTAATTATTGTTGCTAAGAATTTCTGCAAGAATAACGCCCAAAGAAAAAATATCGTGTTCTTTTTTATAGGGGCGCGTGTCTTCAAGACCGCTAATTTCAGGGTCTGTATAGCCATCGCTTCCACAAAGCCCTCTTTTTTCAGAACCTACAGGAACAGCATCACCCAAGTCAATGATACGTACTTTTAAGTCCCCATTCCTATAATATATTTTGATGTTCGCAGGCTTCAAATCTCGATGTAATAACTGATATTTTTCGTGAAGCTTTAAAACTTCCTTCATCAATTTAATTATTATCTGATACTGCAATTCATAACTAAGGTTTTTTCTCCGAATACAACTATGTTCATAAATAGAATCATGGGGAACCGTATCGTCAATTACGTAGAGGATTTGCAAAAGAGTGTCGCCAGGAATATATTTCATGGCTAATGCATATTCATATTCTCTAAGCTGATAACAGCCGTAAAACCAACCACGTTTTTGCAAGTTTTCAATTTCCTCCTGGCGAGTCTTGTCTGTCACACCGCTATTGAGGATTTTAACAGCCAGAAGAGTGCCATTGAGGAGATCATATCCTTTAACAACCTTATTAGCTCCTATGCCCTCAATTATGTGTTGATCAATTAAAAGCGCAGTTTTGGGTAAGTACTCCACGTTTTTATTTCTATCACGCTGGGGGGTTACTACAATGTACAAACCGGGTTTGTCCGGATCGTTCACAATCTCGATCTCGTTATTTTTTTGCTTTAAATAGGGTTTTAAAAAATTGAGATAATTTTCCAATGCCTCTTTATCTATAGGCAGCAACTCATTAAAGCTTGAAGCAGGTAGAAAATCCCCTCTGCCATCAAAAGAGTTTTTTCTTCGCTTGGGAGACTCACTACCACCCCCATGAAACAACCATCTTGGACTTCGGGAACTTTTGCGCAAAGGGGATAAAGACATTGGATACACATCTGTTTTAGTTCTGGGAGATTCTTTTGTCCTGGGCGAATCTTTCTCTTTCAAAGGATCCCGTATTTTTTTTTCTTCAGTTTTTTTGCTAGAGCCTGAAGTTTTTTTTCGAGGATTGGATTGCACATGAACAATATCTTCAATCCTTACCTGAGTTTTCTCCTGGTTTATGGCGGCTTTAAATTCGCCCCCCTGGTGGGAATCAGTTGGAGGGCTTCCTTCGACAAAGTATGTTTCCGGGGATTCTTTTTCTTTGGCGAAATCTCCCTGTACTTTTCCCAAATCAAGACCTATTTTTCTAGCGTCTTCCCGAGATTTCGCAGGACGAAGAGTGACAGTAGATGAGTGTGTATCCTGGGCATTCGCCGGGGGAGCCAAATTATTCATTGCAGCAGGCGCGGGGTAGATGCGTTTATGACCCGAGCCGAGGATATCCGGCGCATCATCGTGTTCATAAGCTATTTTCTGATCCAGATAAGCATCAAGGCAATGCTTTGCTATCAGGACTTCGAGTAAGGGTTTCAATGCAGGGCTTATGGTTGTATCTTCACGCACAGATTGTAACATAGACATCAAAATCGACTCGCGAATCTGAGTCTTATCCAACGCGAGCATTTTTTCAATCTCACTGTTGTTTTGCATAACAAATTTCCTTAAAAATTCGGGTTAAGGTAATCACTTAGGAATACTACCGGAAATGAATTGTCTTAATTGGCAGCGAATAACCAGGTAAAATCTCGTTTCTATTGATTTTATCTGCTAGCAACCAGCATTCCTGTGGACAAAAAACGCAAGCATACGAAAAATTTACCAAGATTGCAGTATTTTTAACAAACATTCTGAAGTGGACTTATGACGGCAAAAATTAGGATGCAGAAAAAAAAAGCCAAATTAACTGCTATACAAGGACTCTATCATTTTGAGAGCCTTTGGATATTGGGAAAATCTACGCACTGATAGGTAAAAAGTTTTTAGTCCTGCTAACCCTCTTAAATCCCGATGAAAATAAACTCAAATTGTTACTTTTAGTATGACTTACTATGAGTTAATATTAAGGCACCTTGATTATTTTAACCCTTTTGAAACATTTCCTCTTTTGAATTACAGAATACACCGGATGGAAAATTCATTAGAAGTGAATGCTGTAAATTATTTTGTGATGAGGACGCAGGCCCAATGTTCTCATTCTGAAAAACCTCATATAAAAAAATTTATTTTTTTATTAAATTTAAAACTTTATTGTATTTTTTAAAAAATAGCTGTGCAGAGTAGTAAGGATATGTCCTGAAAAATAAGTGATTTTTAGGTACTTTCTAGCGATTAAACGAGAGGGACTATGTGCATTTTTAAAGATATTACAAACGTTTACTGCCAAAAAATTTTGGATGCCTATCAAACGCAGGTAGATGAAAAGACCTATACAGGTAAGGAAGCTGAATTAATAGTTAAAAGGAATAATTTTGCCCGTGATTTAATAAAAACCATCAAAGAAACTGAAGTGACTGATGATGATTATGCAGCCTATTTCGAGAAAATTCTGGCGGCAATCGACGCAACATTGAAGAAAGTAAGTAAAGCCGTGGCGGAATTTAATAAAGAAAATAAAACTGCATTTACAACAGATCTTTATGAAACCTGTTTCAATTTTGGGTTAAACAGTTTTATTAATGCGTTGAGCAATCTGGTGCAAAGTAGTCCGCCCTTGATTGTTAATATCAAAGATAAATCTTTATTCAGCAATAAAAAAGATTCCCCCTGGTTTTATTATTCTGCGTTTATTTTATATGAATATATACTGGAAAGAGAGTTTGACATTGCTACCCAAAAAATGACTCGTGATATTTTTGATGCTAAGAAAAATATAATCTTCGAACACATCAAGGAAACAGCAGAACTTTACTCACATTCGAATAACGAAGGCGACACGCACTATCAAAGTGTTGTAAAAATTCTGCTAGAGGGCCTGAAATCTAAAGAAAAGGAAGTTCAAAAGCGTGAAAATTCAGGTTATTTTTACTGTGCATTTTATAAAGCCTCCGAAATGATAAAAGGACCAAATCAGTTGGGAGAAAAAATCAGCCATTTGCTTGAGGAATTTGAAAAAAGAACCTCAGGGAAAAAACTGACAGCTTAATTATTCTTGTGCCTATGCTCATCGGCGAATTGATTTTTTGAACTATTCGCCCTTTAGCTGAGTTTTTATTCAACGAAGAAGGGATGCTTGAAGAATTATCCATTTTTTAACGCCATGCCTGACTCTTCATACTTTAAATAGATATCCTCTTTAATTTCTCCCAAATCCTCTTTAAAGTTTTTGTTTTTTTCGATACGTTTGTTAATTATATTTTGATCAAAATAAGATGCCACTTTTAGAAAAAATTCACATATTTTTTTCCAGGTTTTGCTATGATTGTGCTTCAAATTAGCGTCTGGAAAATTATCTATAACCTCGGTTTGTTCCTTTTTCTCAATATGTTCAACAAGTGCGCTACCAAATCGTATTATTTTTTCTTGGTTCATGATGCGGTGCGAGGGCTCATGGATATGAAGTTCTTTATTGAGTAATGCGATTAAATTGTAGATATCTTTTTTATATAAAATAACATTATCCAAATAAGGCATTTCCCTTTGCTCCTCCTGGTATCGGCTGCGGATACACTCGAGCAATCTACCCCGAAGGCCGTAGGTAAAATTTCCCCCTTTAGGCAGTCCTGTCACTTTACTTAATGCATCAATTAACTCCTTGGCTTTAAAAGCAAGTTTTTGATTCGGATCTACCATTTTCTGAATATCATCCGGAATAGCCACCGCGAGAGAAAGAGCCAGACGACAACCCTGATCCAGACACTCGTACATTATTTCCTTATCTGTTTGGCTGAACTTATTTAACCCGGCAAACAAGTTTCGCACCTTTTCCCATTGCCCTTCTTGCGCATAAAGAGGGATTAATTGGCGCTGAACCTCAATATTATCCTGGATACCCAAATCTTCCAGTGCATTAATCTTTTTTGTGCGTTCAGAAATCTCATGAATCAGATCAAACTTTGCTTTAATTTCGGGAGGCAGAGCAGGAATTATGGAAATTTTTTCGGGTATCATCAGTACTTTTTCATCTTCCCTTGCTCTTAATTCCTCAATACGGTCTTGTATTTCTTTGGCTGCATCCAGCCAGGTCAGTCCATTTTCATGGTTAAAGACTTGACGGAGTAGCTTATGAATTTCTTTGTACTGAGGGGAATGGTCGATAATATTTCTTACAAAGATGCAATATGCCTCCGGAGAACAGTAAGTACTCCGTTGTATATCATACATTTGTCGTGCTTTTACCCGAAACATATAACTCATATAAGGGTCTTGGCCCACCACCGCCGTTCCAACAAGCCCAATATTTTTTTTCCATGCATCAAAGGGGATCGAAGCGGATTTTTCCTCCCCCCAAGTCATGATCCGAACATCAACCATGTCTTTTTCTTCGTCAAATTTTATATCTCTAATTATAAAAAAATGGCCATCCATAAAGCGTTGTACTACATTTTTACTTGCCGGTGCTCCTTGTTCGGGGTCAAGAATATAGGCCGCAAGACTTCCTGTCCCCGCAAAACCAACCATATATCCATCCTGGATAAGTAATTGCAATTGCTTTATTGCCTCTCTTTCATGGATAGGAATATTTTGCACATGATAATATCCAGCCTGCTTCATCCAACGATTTACTTCATGATGGGTGGTAACGCCAAAGAGTTGTTTAGCAAATTCCGCACCTGCAGAACTGTAGCGGACAATAGAATTTTCCGAAGAACGGATCCCATTTAAAATGACATGATCTACATCGTGAATTTCACTTCCATCCGAGCTTTTTTTATTTGCCACCTCTTCCGATACTTTAATGCGTAAAAGCCCTTCTTTACCGGAAAACTCTTTAAGATCACATTCTCCTCTTGTGGCCAATTCAGATATTATCCGCACATATTTCAGAGGATTAAATAAAGCAATATTGTGTACAAAGGCATTCACGCCACATACTTGTTCTTCACGTTGGTTAATGTAGCTAGGATCCAGCACACGAATCATCATTTGTAACGCAAGGAGATTACGATCAAAATTTTTAAATTTAAGAGGGGACGGACTACCCTCCTCACTGTGTTGGTGGAGAAAATTATGTGGAGACTCATAACTTTCATATTTACACTTTATTTCCTTCAATAGTGGAAATTCATCAAGAATGGCCTTGATAGCTTCTTGTTCGCCTGTCAAAAATGCGAAAGACTCAAGTTGTTTTGCTACAGCATACAAGCGGGGGTTGAATTTACCGTACCAATCACTCTGAGTCTCACGGAGATATTCCTGATATTTTTTCAACAAACCAGTGGTTAATTTTTGCATATATGCTTTGGATAAATGAGTATCCTCATCGCATATATGGGTGACTCCATCCAAAACGCGCAAGTACTCCGGCAATGTGGTAACCTCTTTATTATCGATGGTCACATCAAATGTGATTTCGCCATTACCTTTTTCCTGCAAAATACTTGATAATGAATAGCCCATGAAAGCCTCTATAAAACAAACTTACCTATGGCCGAGTAGAAAGAGGTTTTTTGAATGAAAAAAGCCTGTTCTTTCTGCATGAAAGAAATCTATTCTACTTATAAGGATAAGTATAGTTAAGAATTTATTCATGGTTGCCTAAATCCAGGGAAAAGATTTCCTGATGCAGGAAGTGCTTTGTAACCCGTTGATGCATGGGTTACAAAGCATTTATTACTGAATGAACTCGCGGAGAAAATCAAATGCTTTTTTAGCATATTGAAGGGGCGGGGCTTTTGCTGGATCCTGTTCTGCCTCAACAATCATCCACCCAGAGTACTGATGTTTTAGCAAGGCTTTAATCACAGTTTCAAAGTCAAGGGAGCCATCGCCGGGAACAGTAAAGACACCTGCACGCACGGCATCCATAAAGTTCATGTGTTCCTTCTTCACTTTATCAAGTACTTCAGGACGAATATCCTTTAAATGAACATATAAAATGCGCTCCTGATATTTATGAATTAAATTCAGCGAATCAATATCAGCAAATGCGGCATGCCCTGTATCCAGTAATAACGAGATCAATTGTGGACTGGTATTCTCCATTAAATAATCGATTTCGTGCTCATAAAAAACCCCCGTCCCTGCATGGTAGTGATATACAAGGCGGAGATTAAAGTCATGGGCAATGCGGCCCAGAGCATGTAACCCCTGGATCAAAGCACCCCACTGCTCCTTACTAAACTCAGGTTTGTAGGGACTTAAAATAGGGCGTGTCGTTCCTTGGATAGCATGCCCACATTCACATACGTTAATAAAGGATGCGCCCATCGCTCTCATAAAACTGAGATGATCCATAAACCGCGACAACGTATTTTCATATTGCCCAGGTTCAGTAAAGAAAGTGCTAAACCACGCACTCGATAACTGTAACCCCTGGGCAGCTAACGCTTTTTTTAAAAGAGGAACTTCCCGAGGGTATTTATTACCTAATTCGGTTCCTATATAACCGGCCTCTGCCATTTCCATGATGCATTGTTCAAAGCTAATTTCTTTGCCTAACTCAGGGTCATCGTCATTACACCAGTTAATCGGAGCAACTCCCAATTTGATATGCATAAATAATTCCTTAATATTCTCTAACTTGCTTCAATTGCTCACGCATGGCTTGATGTGCTTTGGCCACTTCATCTGAATTGGAGATCTCGGCAACACCTACCCGCCACCAGGTTTGATAGCCAGAACTCATCGTTTTGGGCAGTATGGGTAATACAATCACTGAAGAATGGGGTTCATTTTTTGCCGCACTCAGGGCCACAGTCAACTGCTCATAAGAATCCACAAAAAAAGTTTTCGCCCCCAAACCCTCGGCATATTTACAAAAATCAATTGGTAAATACTCACCGCTCAGTTTATTGGTCTTACCGTCACGATAGCGAAATTCATTGCCGAAACCCTGGCTGCCATGGTTTTCCTGCAGATTTCTGATACATTGAAAACCGTGATTATCAAACAATATTATGGTCATTTTTTTATGTTCTTGGATGCTGGTAAGTAACTCTGAATGCAGCATCAAAAAACTCCCATCACCAACTAAAACGTAAACTTCCCCCTTAGTGTCGTCTTTAGCCAATCTGACCCCCAAGCCTGCGGCAACTTCATACCCCATGCACGAGTAAGCATATTCAAGATGGTAGTCTTTGGGTTTTCTGGATTTCCAGAAACGGTGCAAATCACCAGGCAAACTGCCTGCGGCGCCGATAATCACATCGTCTTCAGTGACCATTTCGTTTAACATTCTTAGGACTTTAATTTGTGATAAACCTTGCTTGTCAGCAGGAGTCTCGGAACAAATACGGTTTAATTCCTGTTTCCATTCATGCTGATAATGCTGAATTGATTGCTGATAGTCTGTAGAAGTTTGGTAGCTCCCCAATGCCTTCCCTATTTGTTGCAAACCTGTTTTCGCATCACCCTTTAGCATTAAACCATTCATCTTGAGGGCATCAAAACGGGAAACATTAAGATGGATGAGACGACAGGTTTCATTTTTAAAGCCCCATTTCGATGCTGTAGTAAAATCTTGCAGTCTTGAACCTATCACTAAAATAACATCTGCCTGGGCAGCAAGTACATTCGCAACTTCAGAACCGGTGACACCTATCCCGCCCACATTTAGAGGATGACTCTCTGGCAAAGCACTTTTTCCAGCCTGTGTTTCAGCAACAGGGATTTTATGATGTTTGGCAAATTGAGCTAAAACCTCGGTAGCCAATGAATAATGCACCCCACCCCCGGCAATAATCAGTGGTTTTTTGGCGTTTAGAATAACAGGAATCACCTCAGCCAGAGCACGTTCGCTAATAGGCTCCCTATCAATATGCCAAAACCTTTTTTTAAAAAAAGTTTCGTCATAATCATAGGCTTCCGATTGCACATCTTGCGGTAAACATAAAGTGACCGTACCTACTTCCACCGGATCAGTTAGGATCCGCATCGCATTAAGGCATGCAGTCATCAACTGCTCCGGACGCGAAATCCTGTCCCAATATTTACTTACCGGCTTAAAACAATCATTCACAGAGAGTGTATAGTCATATGGCACCTCCAGCTGCTGCAATACAGGGTCGGGTTGTCTGCAGCTGAATATATCGCCGGGCAGCAACAATAAAGGAATTCTGTTAGTAGTTGCCGTAGCTGCAGCGGTAATCATATTGGTAGCCCCGGGTCCTATAGACGAGGTACAGGCAAAAATACTTAGCCTATTTTTTTGTTTTGCGTATGCTGTAGCTACATGGGCCATTCCTTGTTCATTATGCCCTTGATAGTAAGTCAATCCATAATTGTCGTACTCGAGGGCTTCGCCCAGGCCAGTCACATTACCATGTCCGAAAATTCCAAATAGCCCAGCAACAAACCGCTGTTCCTGCCCATCAATAACTACATATTGGTTGGCTAAAAAACGCAACAAAGCTTGAGCCATAGTTAATCTAATCTTCATGAACCTGTCCCTTCGTTGTTATGATTCATCTTCCAAACCCTGTTATTTGCTTTACTTGTTCTTGTCCATTCATGTTCTTTAACGAACGTGGGCATAGCATAGGGATTGTCTTCCAAATGACGTATAAACCATAAGGTATAAAGAGCATATCCTGGTGCCGTACAATGAGCATGGCTTTGTCCGGGGGCAATTTGATAGGTATCATAATTTTCAATGCGCAAAACCTCCTCTCCATTCTCGCCAAATGCATAACCTTGAGGCTCAGAAAAACGATAATGGTAGATTTCCGGTTGCTCATGATAATGAGAGGGGTAACTCGACCACCGTCCCTGGAAGGTGATAATCTCGCCAACTACCAGATTAGACTCGGGTCGGTTGCGTTTATCAAATACCGTCCTCACAATACGGTAGGAGCTGTCATCCAAAATATTTTTTCCTCGGTTATCCAACTCCACAAGGGTGGCTTGATGAAATAAACAAGGAGCAAAAAAGGCTCGATTTTCTGTTTCAATCAATAAAATTTCACAATCGCTTAAGGCTTCCACTGCAGCATTTTGACCTGAGGGACAATGCAAAACGATAGGGTCCTGAGAAAAATAATCGTAGCGCTCTGCGTATTCGCTTTGTTGCTCATAATAAAAGACCACTTTTCCAGTCATCAATAGGGCGGCAAATTCATACTGCTCATTAAATCTGTATTTTTGCCCCGCATCCAATTTAAGGGAGCTAAAATTCATACCGCAGTGGGACGATGGGTGCATCGTGACAATTGCATTGCGTCCGGGGGCAAATCCTTGCGGTTTTTTAATAAGAAGCGGTGCATTGTGCATCCCTTGTTTTTGATGCAATTGGTTTAAATAAGCACTCTTCCAGATCTGCGGATCCTCAGCAAAATGCTGGATAAAATAGTCCAACTCTTCTTTATAGGGAATGGCGGGAGCGCACCCATGGCGTGTAACAACCAAAGCACCACTGGCATTCGCATAAGCAGTAGCAATTTCCCAGGATTTACCTTGCAATAATGCCGATAAAAGTCCCGCCATAAATCCATCGCCTGCCCCCAGGACATTAAGAACTTCCACCGGGAAAGGTTTGGTTAATAAAGGCTGATGCGTGCCCGAAAAATACACTTCCGAGCCTTTTTCGCCCCGCTTCAGCACTACAGGAGCCTGGGTAAATTCCCTGATTTTTTTTAGCGCATGCTGGACTTCATCAGCCCCTCCGGCAATACAAATTTCCTCTTCCGTGCCGACGATTAAATCGCAAAAAGACAAAATTTGTTGATAGGTTTCACTTACCTTCTGACTCGACTGGTAGCGAGTTTCCCCATCTCCAGCCGCGGTCAATCCCCAAAGAACAGGTCGATAATCCAGATCCAGAATTACTGCCGTCTCAGCTTGCCGCGCGCGCTGGATCACTTCTTTGGTAGTGTGCAGCATGGACTCTGTAGATAACCCGGTTCCAGTTACTAAAATGGCTTTAGCCTGTTGTAATTTATCCTTGCTTATTTGCTGAGGTTTAAGTTGCATATCAGCGCAATCAGTTCGATAAAACATTAAAGGAAATTCATGGGGTGGTTTAATGCCTAATAACACCAATCCCGTCAAATGATTCTTAGTTTCCTCTAATAAATCAGTATTGACTCCTTCATGTATCAGTTCATTTTTTAAAAAAAGTCCCATTTCGTCCTGGCCAATGCAGGAAAACATCATGCACTTTAGCCCCAGGCGTGCAGCGCCTACAGCAATATTCCCCGCACACCCTCCCAAATATTTTCTAAAAGTCTGAGCATCGCTCAAGGACGCCCCAATTTGTTCTGCATAAAGATCAACTGCCACACGCCCCATACAAATTAAATCGAAGGGTCGATTCATATCACAATAAAATGATGGATAACTCATAGCACCCCTCAACTCAGAAAAACCGGCGATTTGCTAACTAAAGACCGTTTTGCAGCTTGCGCAATCCGCAAAGCCTGCAACCCATCCCTTCCTGAAACAGGACTTGGGCTGTTGTGTAACCAGGCGCTATAAAAAGAATCCAATTCGGCTCTAAAAGCTTGATGATAGCGTTCGAGGAAAAAATATTCCGGATTAGCTTGCTCTGTGAATTTATTGGCATAATGCATCACTGAATGCTTGAGCTGATTATTAGCCAATAGCATTCCTTCCTTGCCAAATACCTCAATGCGTTGATCATATCCATAAACAGCTTGACGGCTGTTATCAATAACCCCTAAAGCACCATTCGCAAAACGCATTTGGATGATTGCTGTATCAATATCATCTAAGGCTGCAAAATCAGGATTAATCAATACCGCACCTGTTGCATATACCTCAATGACTTCTGATTGAGTTAAAAAGCGCGCCATATCAAAATCATGGATGGTCATATCCATGAACAGTCCGCCGGAGGTGGCGCAATATTCTTTAGTAGGACAAACCGGATCGCGCGAGGTAATCTTTACAAGATGTACTGCACCAATTTCCCCGGCATGCACCTGTTTTTGCAGATGGGAAAAACTCGGATCAAAACGCCGGTTAAAACCAAGCTGCAATAACGTACCGTTTGCCTGAGTTGTATGTAACACCTCCAGAATTTCCTCTTCATACAAACCAATCGGCTTTTCACAAAAAATGGCCTTTCCTGCTTCACTGGCGGCTTTTATTTGCACCACGTGTAAATTCGATGGGGAAGCAATCAAAACGGCATCCAGGTTTTGGTGAAAAAGCACGTCCTCGCTCGCGGTGTATTGACCTGCGATAGAGAGTCTATCTGCCCAGGCTTTGTTCAAGCAAGGGTCCGCAATCGCGTTTAACTCAAATTGCGGTAAATAATTTTTAATATTTTCAGCATGTAATTTACCGATCCGTCCGGCCCCAATGATGCCAATGCGACATTTTCGTTGTTGATTTGTATTTTCCATATCTAATCCCTCACTAATTCCAAGTCATTTGTTTTTATTCCTGGTAATTCACTACCAATGTCTCTGATTTTTTTACCTGCCCATAAATTTTTTTCGATTTTTTCCAAAGAGGCACCGGTTGTCTCAGGTACAAAATGGTAAATAAAGAAAAAAGCAAGCAAACACAATGTTCCAAATAAACCAAAAGTAAGCACACCCCAATTTTGGTAAATGGTTAAAAAGGATATGGAAACCACAAAATTTGCTCCCCATTGCACCATCGTGGCAATACTCATTGCCATTCCACGAACAGCTAAAGGGTAAATTTCGGAGATCAAAACCCAGAATAAAGATCCCACGCTTATACAATATCCCATTACATAGATCGACAAAGCACCCAGTATCCAGAATTTTTGATTGGGCAACCCCGAATTAAATAATACGACCACTGCAAAAAGGCTCAGGGCAGCAAGGAGCGTCCCGCTTAACAATAAAAAACGCCGACCTAGCTTGTCTACATAATATAGGGTTAGTAAAGTAAATAAAAAATTCACTCCCCCCATACAAAAAGTAGCTAAAATTGCATCCGAAACCGGATAAAATCCTGCCGACTCAAAAATAACTGGACCGTAATACATCAACGCATTAATTCCTGAGAATTGTTGGAATATCCCTAAGGCAATTCCTACAGCAAGGACATTAATGATGGGCTGCTTAAATAATAAATTCGTTTGAGGAGGAATATCCTTGAAATGGCTCTGAATTTCCTCGATTTCTTTTTGGAAGTTATAACCTAAGGGACGGATGCGCTTTAGAGTCTTCAAGGTTTTTTCCAGACCGTATTTTTGCATGAGCCAACGCGGTGAGTGAGGAACAAAATGCATACCAATAAACAAAATTAGTGCCGGAATACTCCCCATTCCAAATAAGAGACGCCAGCTGTTAACGGAGTAATCATGAAGAAAATAACCAATTAAATAGGCTATTGCCTGACCAAAGGTAATGGTTAACCCATTAATCAGCACTAAAGTTCCTCTTCGGTTAGGCGGCGCAATTTCTGCGATAAACAATGGGGCGATATAAGAAGCAACTCCGATACAAATACCAATAATAAACCGTCCCATTAATAACAGAATGAAATCATGAGTGAAGGCGCATAGAACAGTCCCTAAAATAAATCCTGATGCAACTGTCTTGAGAAGAAAACGTCGACTTACTTTATCAGCAAAGAAACCACTTAAAGGAATACCCAAAATACAACCGAATAAACTAATACTCACAATCTGGGACCATTGCCATTCTGAAAGAGAGAGCTGGACCATGACCTGATCCTTCACATCTGCAATCACACTGGAATCAAAACCAAATAAAAACCCTCCAAATCCGGCGATCAGGGCAACAAAAAAAATAAAAGAATTCGCTCCTGCTTTCTTCATATTACTTTCCTTAGCATATGCTTTTCGTCGGAGATGTTATCACCCTCCAGGGTGAATAAATAGAGCGTAAGAAGAACATCCATAAGATTTTTCATCCGACATGGGAAAGCACCGCACATTGAAACCCCAACAATTAATTCAGCAGGAATATGCTATAATGACCCACCTATTTGATTTAGGGTTCTTTTCTAATCATGCAGAATAAAAACGAAATTTCCGAGATTGGCAAAATTAAGTTATCTCCGGTCCAAAGTACGGGCGATTGTGGTTATCATGTGGTGGTTATTGGCCTTTTTTATTTAGCTCTCAAAGCTGCAAAAGAGCAGCCATTAGCTTCTGCGATAAATACAAGTAAGGCAATAAGCAAGCTTTTAGAAGAGCAACCCGATTCTTTAAAAAGATGCCTGTCAAAAGAATTTGGAACGAACCAGGAGTGTTTGGTAAGTTATTTGGAAGCAATGACAGTAAAGGGTTTTGAACAAATTACCTTTAATGAGATTTTGTCTCACTTCACCTCTCAATTAAAAGAAATGGATTGCGGCTCAGCCTGGTTGAGTGAGCGTATAAAAAATGAAATTAAGAGCGGTTTATGGATAGAAACGAATCGGGAATGGGAAACACTTCCTGCATTCAAATTGATAATGAAAAAAATTCAATTAAAAGCAGATGCACTTTACGAAAATGCTTGTGCAACCAAAACTTCCAGGGCAGATGGAGATTTTCTTTTTGAAATTTTATTTCAAGCGCAGATAGAAACATGTAATACATTAGGCGATGACGAACTGACTCCCGCGGTAAAGGAAGTAATTTCCCGCTTTTATGCAAAAGATGCACCAAAAGTATGGGTGGATAGTGAGTTTCTCAAAAACCTGGTTACCCATTTATTAGGTTCTTCTGAAACTATGTTTGATAAACAGGCCGTAGCAATAACGAGTGAAGGGCCAAGTAATAATCATTGGTACATCGATCTTCCCAATGATGAGTTTGCACAAAAATTTATTTCAATCTATAAAAGCGGTTACCACTCAGGGCTATCTATCATTTTACCCGAAACCAGAGTCGAGGTACCTCTATCGAGTTTTAGTTCCTTTTTTCCCTCTGCACCCAAAAACAATACGTTACTGCATACAGACCCTGCAACGATACCGCGCTTTAATTAAAGGATTTTATGAAAAGCCTTTTTGATCTAAGGCATTGTTGCCATCCAATTGGGGTTTATCATCAGGGTTCTGTTTTTCTTTACTTTGTTGAAAGGATAAACCTCCGGTGATAAGGGACGAGACCGAGGCTTTGTCTTTCTTGGATTCAAGTTCCTTTTCAACTGACTTTAATTTTTCGTTTATCATCTCAATGGCTTTTCTAGCCACCGTCAGCTCGGTATATTCTTGCATTACTATTCTTCCTTCTGCATAAAGAGGCAACAAAGCAGTATCTAAACTCTCTTGGTCAGGAGGCTCCGATTCAAAACAGCATAAATCAGAAAGCACTTCTGAAAATGATTTATCAATGTATTTTGCAAAAAGGCCTGAGGTCATTTCTTTAAATTCCCTGAGGGCTTTATTTTTTGCTTGCAGTAAATCTTTTTGCTCCTTTAACAAAGCAGATAGGGGATCGGCTTTTGCATCCTTTACACGATACACCTCAATTTCCTTAAGGTCTTTACTGGCCCCAGCGTTTACACTGGAGAGTAACGAATCAGTAGTTTGATTTTTAGGAACATCGATATACCAGTGAGAATCTGTAGGACCTTTACTGGTAATTTCAATTCCCTGTGGATCGAAAAATAAATTATCTGCTTTCGGAAAAAGTTGTCGGGAACAATTTTTTAAAAAATCGGCATCAAGCCAGGCTTTTTTAGAACCAGGACCGTAATATTTTTTGATGACCTCCTTGGCCATATCCTCTAATACTTCTTCGCTTAAATTCTTAAAAATTTCAAGGGTAGCCTGGAATCGCAACTCACCGGCCCTTTCAATACTTACATCTGTCCCCACTGCAAGTTCCTGCATCCTATCTAAAATTTTTCTATTGAGCTTTTTAAATTGAGGCAAATCCATCCATTTCTGATTATCAATCACCCAGGCGCCCTCTTTTATCATATTTTTAAAATAGTCGACCCCTAGATCTGAAGTAAGAAGGGAAACGCGCATCCCATCGCTAAAATCAGCCAAAACCTCTCTGAATGACAGACGATCCCAACTTGATGAACCGAGCTCTGTTACTATATTGTTAATCGTTTGCACATTATCAGAACCAGTAAACCGATTCAGCATTCGCATATTTGAAAAGAGTTCTGATAAAGGTTTGCTACTGTTCAGAGTCTCTGCAACTGCAGGATCCTGTTTAGCCTGCATTCCTAAATGCAATAATCCCACACAAAATGCATAGTAGCCGCAATCTCCTGCATCAAAAGGGGGTTCAAGCTTGGAGCGTTTACGCCCCTGAGCTTCTTTTGTATAACCTATTTTACTTTCCATACTGCACCAAAGGATGATATTTATATGCTCAAATTATAGTACAAATACCCCAATAGTTCTTTTTGTGCTCAGGCTGGATAATTGGTAGTTCCTTAGCTTCTGCAGCGATTCCTGGTTTCCAGATGCAGCAGTTGCATGGCCTTCACAATAATTGTTATGTTTGATGCAATTGCTTATTACTCCAAAAATACAAAAATCGTCTGATGGACTTTCACTCAGTGGATGGACAAGAAAAGTAAATGGCTCTGAAACAATTGGTTAAAAAAATTATTACCCTATTTTTGCTTGGCAGCGTTGCTTTGGGTATAGGCTCTTGTACAGGTTCTAAAAATTCCGCTGCCTACAGCGTGGGCGGGGAAGAATACGGCACTAATGAACATGGAGGCTGGCGTTAGCAGGAATTTGACCTGTCATCGCTTTATCATCCAAAATTAAGGGAAATCATAAAGGAACCTCACTTTCCATGAGAATTTATTTATTTTTGTTTGTCTTAATCTATTGTGCCGTTGTTCAAGCCAAGCCTCTAATTGCTTTTGAGCGTTATGGTTTTATTTGGACAGCTAACATTGATGGCACTAACGCGAAAAAAATTACTCAGGGGTACATACCAGAAATCTCCCCTGACGGGAAATACATTGCCTTTAATTTAGTGGAAAAAAGCCCATCAGGAAATCGTTACCTGGCTATTATTGAGCTTGAATCAGGTAAAATCACCCAATTAAAAAATATACCTTCTGAAAATAACTTCAATCCAGTATGGTCCCCTGATAGCAAAAAATTATTGTTCAATACCTTTATAAACAGTAATTGGCATTTGGCATTGATCGATAGGAATGACAGTGGTTATCGTCTCATCAACAACACGGAAAATGAATACAGTCCCGCATGGGCTGCGGATGGAAAGTCCTTCTTCAGTCATGATCTTGATTCGATTTACTGGTTGGATTTGCAGGGTAATGTAATAAAAAAATGGCAAATCAACTCAATAATTCCCCGTGGGAGCATGAGCAGTGCGTCTCGAATGAACAGTTCGCCCAATGGAAAAATGCTGATTATGGATGTAGATATGGATGAAACCATCCACCGGAAAAACTGGGATGAACCTCCACTTGCTCTATGGGTACTGCATTTGGATTCAGGAAAAACCAACCGCATCACCCCCAAAGGGATGTTGGCATGGAGTCCTTTCTGGATTGATTCTGATACCTATGTTTTCCTGGGGCAGGAAATAAATGAAAAAACACCTTCACTGCACCGGGGTTCTCTGAAAAATCCTTCTGAGGGATTGTTATTGCATAATGTTCAAACACCCAGTGTTTCTCGCCAGGCAGCTTTGGAGCAGCAGGAAAAATCAGGTTTAACAATAGAAAAATCAGGCCCTCCATTGTTTGAAGATAGGAAAACTGCTGGATAGTTTTACCGGCAAATTCATGCTAACTTAATGGGACGCAACACAAATTACGGTAAGACCATGAGTCAATCCATAATAAGAAACATCCTATTTAGCCTATTCTTCGTGTATTCAGCTTTGGGGTTTTCAGAAACACACAGGGATAGCGTCTCCAAAGAAGAAGTCAATGGGACCTTCATCATGCCTTTCCCTGCCCCTCATAAGGATATTACCAATACTTTGAGCGTCCATGCATTAGGGGGAGGAAAAATTAAAATTTCCTTCGAATTAATCTACCCTTACATGGTAAATGGGGAACTTCAAGCTAACACAGGGGAACTCTCCGGTATCGCCAACATCAAAGGAGATACCGCAATTTATACCTCAACCGAATTTGGTCAATGTTCCATTACCATTACGTTTAATAAACCGGGAGTGGTAACCGTGAACCAGGAAGGTTCGGATGCCGATTGTGGATTTGGTCATAATGTTTATGCTAATGGGACTTACTATAAAAGGCAAAAATAAATGCTTTTTCACATCCCACAGATAAACGAAAGGATAATGTTCAGATTGCTTTCTGTTTAGGATTATGATTTGATTTTTCTAAAAGGAATTAATGAACCAGTATAATGATATACGTCCTCTACCTGCTTCTCTCAATCAGCCTGCTGATTACACTATACCAGCTTAAGCCCCATATATTTAATCCATTAGCTTCTCTACTTTTCTTTACCCCAAGGCGCAATGCATTGGAGCATGAGGATCTGTTGACTCTTTTTGATAAATTCAATTATGAACACGGAGATGGCGTGTGTCATGGTTTTACATTGACCTGGGCCCTGGAAACAGCACATGGGCTAGACGAACAGTTTTATAGCCGTCTGAACCTGATTAAAAATAAAAAAGAGAGATTGCCTCATACTTTGACGGCAATAAGCGAAAAAATTAAATCAAGTCAGACTTTATCCACAAAAGAATATAAACTTAACGAGATCAAGCCGTTTCTGGAATCTATTTGTCTGGCTCAATCTCCAGATGACTATACTGAAATTTATGCCCAAATGGTTCAGCAGTCCAACATCGATCTTATCTATAAGATGATCCAGCTGAACCTCTGCAGAAAGCAAAATTCCGTTAAAAATCTGTTTAATAAAACAATAGGGCTGCTATCCCCCAGGCACGTCAACGAATTTTTGCATCAACTGAATAATCTTCTTGCTACTAAAAATAAGGTGGCAGTGGTCTGTAGCAGTGAAGAACACACTGTAGGCTTTAAAAAGCATAAAAGCAACACCTGGTTATTTATCGATATCAATCATCTATACGAACAAAGCAGGGAGTATCCTTATCAACTGTTAACCAGTGAGGAGTTAGTGCCAATCCTGTATCAATCCCTTTTCGAAAGCAGCAAGCAATTGCTTTTTCATTGCGCCTTCATCGCAAAAACAGGGCAGCGAAAATTAACTCAATACCTTCAAGAACTTGATAAATTATATCCCGTCCATGCAAAAAACCTCCCTATCAGCAATTGTCGTGGTTATGGCCTTCTTGCTCTGGCAGTACAAAATGACGACAGGAATACAGTGCGGGAAATCTTGCGGCTTCACAAAAAAGCATCAGTAATCAGTCTCTTGGAATTAGAGCATGCACTCTTTTATGCAGCAGCATGCAATCGGGCCCATATTATGAAACAACTTCTTAAGCTTCCCCAAATCAGCCCCAACATGTCTTGTGACAAGAAGGGGAACACCCCGCTTGCAATTGCTTGTAAATACGGGAATGAAGCTACGGTGCACATATTGCTTCGTGAGGGTGGTATCGAGGTGAATGCCAAAAACATTAAAGCAGAAACTCCGTTAATGTTAGCCTGTAAATCCTTTTATACCCAAAAGTGTCCTTCCCTGTTTGAAAGGCTTTTAGCAGCCGGGGCGAACACCAACCTCTCTAACATCGATGAAAAAACAGCGTATGAGATTGCGTTGGCTCATAATAATCAAACAGCCCTGAACGTGCTCCAATTGTATCAGCCTCCAAAACTGCAAAATCTAGCCGCGGCAGCAGATCGCTGTCATCCTGAAATAAAATCGACATCTGCTTCTACCCCCTCTTTCTTAAGTTACTCATTTTTAAAAAGGGGGAAGCAATCGATAATAAGACTCGCGCAAGAAGATGATTGCAAACAAGCCGAAAGCCAAAAATTAGCTGAAGCGCAAACAGAATTACGTTATTTTTAAAAGCTCTTTAGTGGAGTAACCGCAAGCTTAGGTTCAGAGTTTGCCGGGAGAGGCTATTGCCTTGCTAATTTCGCAGATTTTTAAGTTTACACTGGGAGCACAATCCTTTGATTTCAATAGTGCAATTTATAATTGAAAACTGGATGGAATTTGCAAACTCTGTAACCGAGGCAAAGTCAACAATGCATTCCAGCTCCTTGACAAAGTCACATTGATTGCATATGAGAAATTGCGCTTGTCCTACATGATGTCCATGTAAACAAGCAACATAGGATTTAAGACTGTCAATGCAGTGGATAAAGCCTTCTTGATGCCAAAATTGAATTGCCCGATAGACAGTGGGGGGTTTGGGATTTTCCATTTGTTGGGATAATCTTTGCAGGATATCATAGGCACCCAGAGGCTTTCTTTCGTTCATTAAAATTTTGAGAACACGCTCCCTGGGCTCTGTAAATCGATAGCCATGTTTTATACAATGCTTATAAGCCTTGTCCAACAAATTGTATTTCATCAAATATAATATTTTAACGGTTCAAGTATATTATTGTACCACAGTCATTATTTTACAGAAAAAAATCAATTAACAGTACCGTAATTCTTTAATTTTCTTATGGTTTAAAAATAACTAAATGTGACTTGTTCTTTAGCAATAAAATGTTACAATGTAACACTTTCGCGGTATTAGTATGTACTGTAGCAAATTACTAGTTACCCTCCTGATCGATTTATTGAGTAGGAGTAACCTCCAAAACTAAGTTGACAGGTTTTAAAGTTACTGTAATGGTCATGACATGTCTGAAATTAATATTGATGTACTGCTGGTTCAATCAGGAAACCTCCTTTCCCCGAGAGGGCTTTTACTACAAGAACAAAATCCACTCTCGTTAATATTTTTATGCCTTATATATGGAGGAAATGATGTATCTTTATAATTATAGATTCTGCCTCGTAGACGATACCCAACTTATTTCCGAAGAAACTGCAACCCAAATCTTACAAACTTTACAAAAAATCAAGGGGTTGGAGTTAGTACGGGTAGCAATTGATTTCAACACCCCAAAGAAAAGCATCAGCTTGTTATCCCGATCCCCCAAAGCTCCCTTTATCAAAGAAACAGTGACCCAGTCCTTTCAAGGCAGGGGTATTCAACTATCTGATAAAATGGAGACAGAAACCCTCAAGTATGAAGAGGAAATGGGGGATGAGTTTCATCCGGCTCATTCCAGTCATCCCCACTCACACCCTAACAAAAATAAAAAAAATACACACCATTCCCATAGTCATTCAAAAAACCATTCTCACGAGCATTCTGAAAAAAAACCTCAGGACCATTTTAAAAAAGACACCCATACTCATGATCAAAAAAAAGCTGTTACGCATGACCACCACCATCATGGCCATGCCCATGATCATTCTCACAGTCATGAAAATCATTGGCTTAAAGCTGCTTTGGGGTTAATTTGGGGAATCGGTTTAATTGCTCTTTCTCTTACAACTTTTAATATCCCTCTAATTGTTTATTTTGCCATAACAGGGCTTACCACTTTAATGACCTTATATTTGGGATTTAATGTATATAAATCCGCATGGAATGCTTTGCGTGAAAAAAATTGGGACACAACGACCCTATATACAATCAGCACCTTAACGATTGTCGCGGTCTCGATTGCAAGCTTGTTTATCCCGGGCCTCCCTATGATGTTTGAAGCGGCGCCTTTAGTCTTGGGCTTTTGGCATTTAGGCGAAGGGGTTGAACATACTTTAATTAATGAAATTGAAAAAAAACTAGATGTTCGAGATTGTTTGCCTCAATTAGTACAGTTAATAGGTAATCCCAATAAAAAAATTTCACCCAAGAACCTGATTCCTAATGATAAAATAATTCTTAATAAAGGGGAGGTAATCCCTGTTGATGGTGTATTAACGACAAAAGCCTTACTTTATACTACTCGAATTGATGGTTCGCCTCATCTTAAAGTATTTAATCCTGGGGATGAGGTAAAAGCGGGAATGCGTTTAGCGGATCATATCCCCACTTTGGAAATGCGTGTCACAAAAACCTATCAAAATTCCTATCTTTCATTAATTGCGAAAAATATTGAGAAAGCAAATAATGAGAAAGCCCCTGTAGAAGTATTTGCCAACAGGATATTAAAATATTTTATTCCTGGTTTGCTGGTGGTGGCTCTTGGGTCAGGAATTATCATTGGTTCGCTGTTTAGTCCGGCACTTGCCATTCAATGTGTCATCTCGGTTCTGGTGAGCGCCTGTCCTTGCGCGTTGAGTTTGATTACGCCGATGGCAGTAAAAATTGGTATGAAAAAAGCGTCTGAAAACGGGATTCAGTTCAAAGATGGTAAAACATTACAAGCAGCCGCTGATATAGATACCGTTGTTTTTGATTTAAATGGCACCCTTACCCAGGGAAATATTGTGGTGCAATCACTACTGATTTCTGATAAAAAATTTTTGAACCATATCGCTTTATTGGAAAGCCATTCCGATCATCCGACAGCAAAAAAGATTCTTTCTTTTATACGAAATCAAGATTACGTTGCAAACAACACATTAAAAATAACCTGCGTTGACAAAAGCCATCATTCTGGCATCAAAGGCATAATTGATAATGAAACCTTCATGATAGGCAATAAGGATATGCTCCTGGCGAATGGAATTACCCAGATTAACGAACCCTATGATAATCCGGAAAACGGTTCTGTTTATATTGTGCATGGGAAAACAGTGATAGGCCAAGTTGATTTAATTGACCCACTACGTGAAGATGCCATTGCTACCGTAAAACAATTACAGGAGCAAGGTATAGCAGTTCATATTTGTACCGGGGCCGATCTGGCAACCGCAAAAAAAAGTGCAGACTTATTAGGTATTTCGCCAAAAAATATATGTGCCAATACCGTAGGTGCAGTTAGTAAGACAGGAGAGGTCTCCAAGGAAAGTTATATCGCGCTTTTAAAACGAAAGGGTTGTAATGTGGCAATGGTAGGTGATGCCATCAATGATATCCCAGCCATTGCCAAAGCTAAAGTGGGAATTGCTGTCACCTCCGGAATTGGGGATTCCATTACCAAACAGCATGCAGGCATAGTACTTCAGCAAGGAAGGTTATTCCCTGTCGCTACCGCATTCGATGTAGCAGCAAAAACAAAACAAAACATCACTCAAAATTTATTTGTGAGTTTGACCTATAACTCAACCATAACTCTGGTGGCAGCAGGTTTGTTTGTGGCAATAGGTTTTGCACTTAACCCGGCACTTGGCGTTGCCTTGATGGTTCTTGAATCCGCTATTGTCTTAAGCAATTTATACCGCTTTAAACATCAGGAAGTGTTGCTAGCGAAAATGGAAAATACCACCGCGCCCACAGACTCCACTAATCTTGTTTTGAATTCTTTAACTCATTCATCCCAACCTTCAGTACAATTGACCAAAACCGAGCAGCCGGTAGCGTATTTTGGAAAACTATTTGCAGCCATCCAACCTGAAAAAGAGATTCCCTCTTATCATCCTGGATTACAAGAAGAAAATTTATATCAGTATAATTGATGAAATGTCCCCGACACCAACGGGGACATTGTATAGTTCGGGACCTAGGGGAAAGTAACCCACCCCCAACTCATCCCGCCGCTATTTTGAATAGACAGTTCCCTATCGAAATACATGGGTATGCCACCGGGCGCAGGGCTGTGATAATTTGGCTCATGCCAGAATCAATTCACCGGTATTTTGCATGCATTCCTTAGGCCAAACACCGCACTGAACCTCGCCGATATGCTTTTTTTGCAACATCAGCATTACCAAACGGGATTGCCCTATTCCACCACCAATTGTTTGGGGTAAACAGCCAGAAACCAGTCTCTGATGCCAATCCAATTGCAGTCGTTCCTGGCAACCTGTTAACGCCAGTTGATATTTCAAAATGGATTCATTGACCCGAATCCCCATAGAGGAAATTTCAAAAACATCTTCGATAAATGGGTTCCAAACCAAGATATCACCATTTAACCCTGTGAACCCTACTTCATTCACCGAGCTCCAATCATCATAATCCGGAGCACGTAAATCATGCGGTTTACCGTTTGATAGAGAACCACCAATCCCAATTAAAAAAACGGCTCCATATTTTTTAGTGATCGCTCGCTCTCTTTCTTTTGGGGATAGATTAGGATATAAAGCGAGCAGCTCTTCAGTATAAATAAAATGGATATAGGGCGGTAAAAACGGACTTAAACCATAAAGTTCGTTGACCCTTTTTTCCGTTTTCTTGATGGCCTCGTAGAGATCAATAACTGTTGTTTTTAAGACACCCAAAGAACGATCTTGATGCTCGATAACACGCTCCCAATCCCACTGATCCACAAGAACTGAATGGGTCGCACTTAAAACCTCCTCATCAGGTCTTAAGGCTACCATATGCGTATAAATGCCTTCTCCAGTTTGAAAACCAAGTTCTCCCAGTAACTTTCTTTTCCATTTAGCCAAGGAATGGACGATTTCAAAAGTTTTTCCCGGGATGGCTTTAATTTTAACTGAGACAGCTTGTTCTGTTCCGGATAAATTGTCTTGTACGCCGTCGCCTACGCACGTTAGTAAGGGCGCTTGCACTTCAACTAGGCCTAACCTGTGTTCGAGTTCGCGGGAAAAAAAAGATTTTACAAAACTGATTTGCTTCTGTGTTTCAATAAACGTCTGTCTCATCATACAACCCTTTTAAAGTAAATTTTTAATATTATATTAAAATTCTGTTGTTTTTTTATTGTGTAACTAAAATAAATATAGATATAAAAGATAATATTTAATAAAATATCAATTTATTTAAATTTTATTAAAAAAACACCCATGAAAGACCTCGAAAATTATCAAATCGATGATTTGGACAAGAAAATTCTTAATGGACTAATAAAAAATGCTCGTACTGCTTATGCAGAATTAGCTAAAGCTTATGATGTAAGCCCTGCAACAATTCATGTACGGGTCGAGAAAATGAGGCAAGCCGGGATTATTGAAGGGGTGCATGTACATGTAAACCCTCGGCGCCTGGGGTATGATGTTTGTTGTTTTATCGGGATTACTCTGAATCATGCGAAAGATTATCAATCTGTTCTTAAAAAACTGGAAGCTTTAGAAGAAGTCCTTGAGGCGTATTATACCATAGGCCACCATTTTAATATTTTTATTAAAGTAATGTGCCAATCCATCGATGCCTTACAACAATTATTGGTGAATAAAATCCAACTGATTGAGGAGGTACAGTCAACAGAAACCCTGATTTCTTTGCAAAATCCCATCATGCGTTCGGTCACTCCCTAACTCTGAGGCTACTGTCCAGGTTACTTCCTGTAATCTGGACTTTTAAACTCATTTGAATCCGGGAGAATACGTAGGCGTCGGATCTTTTTCATCAACGTTCGGATGCAGGGTATCTGCGGCCTTAGGCTCGAATTCTAAAAATTTTGTGTAATATCCCTGGAGAGATTTCCTTTCTTCCTGGGAAAACTCAAGTACCCGAAATATTTTCTTGCAATAATCCTGCAGTAAAGCAAGATATTTGGGATCTTTCGAATTGGTATTTAAGGCAATAATTCGTTTTATTTCTTCTTTATAACCGCATGCCTGCTCCAAAGAAACCATGCTTAATCTCATTTGCTCCACCTCTTTTTTAAACGCTTCAAGAGATAATTGTGCATCCAATTTCCATATAACGTGGCAAGGCTCTTTCTTTTTGTGAAGATAAAACCATTCCTTGAGTACTTCCTGATCCATTTTTAATAAAATTTCATACGTTTGCAGATTCATTCGTGCTTCTAATTTAAGTTCGGAAAGAATGCTTAGGTGCAAATAATTCAGTTTACCCAACTGTTCTGTTATTAATGGAATTTGTTGGCTTAAAAGAACGGGTATGGAACTTTCTTTTAAAATTTCCTGTAAAATCTGCATGGCATCATTACTTAAATTAAAGAGATACATTTTTTTAATTACTTCATAAATAGAAGCATTAGCAAGTTTTTCAGGCTGCAGAGACTTGAGTAAATGCAATTGATAGCCATTCATATCCTTTATCAAGGCAAAGCTGGGAATGTTGCAATACACCAGAGTTTCTACATGTAATTGAGTTGCATTTCGCAGCTCTTGATAACTAACCCCTCTTTTTAATGCCAAATAATGCTCACGCTTGAACCAAGTCCCTTTTACTTGTTCTGTGGATAAGCCAAAAAACAACTGAGCGAGCAATTGCGGAAGGGTTAGGCTGGGATCCAGATACAGGTTAGGGTATTTTGCAACTAAAATATCTATTGCTTTTACAAATACAGTTGCCTGGCATTTGAAAAACACTGCGGCAGGCGAGCTACCCACATTAAAAAAAATCCCCCTGCTTATAAAATATTTTTTATAAAACTCGAGGGGGTCATCCTCGGCGCTCACCGGAGGATCTACATCGATTTGAATATCCGCACAGCGCTCAAGGCAAATATCCATCACCCGATCCATAAGAGTACTTCCATACCCTTTACGTTGATGTTCCCTCAATACATCCAATCTTGCTAAAGAGAGGTCGCCCGCTTCCGGATTATTAATGGTGACTTGTCCCAAAGTAGTGTTATCAACTACTAACCTTAGCCTTTCAAACAGCGTTCCACTTGTAAGAAAAGAAAATTGTTTCGCTTTAACCGATTTTTCCAATTTGATTTCTTCTATTTTTTTTATTATTTCCTCGTTTTTTAGCAAATCCCTGATGTTTACCAAAAAGTAATATCGACCGCTTATATTTTGGAAGGGAATTTTTAAAACTTCAGCAAACAGTCCATCGCGAAGATGATATTTTAGCTCCTGTTTCGGTTGGCTATAAATTTCAAGCTGACGCGTTTCTTTTCTAAATTGGATTGCATGTAAGCACAACGTAAAATCTTTACCTTTATATTCTTTTTCTGCAGCAAGTCTTTTGATAGCGGCGATTATAAGTTCGATGGGATACTCTGCAACTGTGGATACGGTTAAATCTCCCATATCCTTTTTTGGGGTATCTCGAAGAAACTTGTTTGAAAACATTAATACTCCTTAGGTTTTTTTCGGAAAATCAAAAAATAGAATCACTTCCCCAGAATAAGTGGCAATATTTTACACTAAATGACAAATTACTGAAACATGTGACTTGCAAATTTTCTGAGTTAACAATAAATGACTTCCCTTGACCTACGGGTATATCCCAGGATCAAGCGGTGAAGAACCCTGGTTGTGAGTAAGGGTATTTTTTGCTGCAAATTTTTTGGGCGAGTTCTTAATGCCGGGGTGCCATACCCTTTTCCGCAAGTTCTTTAAGCACTGTCTGATTTTTTTGTAAGTGCAGGTTCATCCCCGCTAATACTTCAGCCGTTTTGGTAAATTGAATATCAGCATATTCAATTATCTGAATGTAATTACCCCAGGGATCACGAAAATCTAAAAATCGCCCGCCGATTAGTTCTGCCCCTGCCTTTTTTGCCAATTCCTTAACCTGGGAGGCATCATCCACTACAAGACCAAAATGCCGAATTTTATCTTCATGTGAGGATGAACTTTTCATCAGGGCGATAAATTGATCCCCCAAGTCAATAAATGCATGATTTTGAGTTTTGCTTCGTAAAGTAAAATTAAAAATTTTACTATAAAATTCCAAGGCTTGTTCCACATCTCCAACTTCAAGGGCTACATGATTAATTCCAACAAGTTTCGCTTTTTCCATAATTCATTCCTCCTGAACACTATAAACCAATTATAATAGTCACTCATTACTTTTGCCTGGAAGTTGAACTCCATGCAAAAACTTACAGGAAACACTACAGAGAATGCGGGTGAGGAGCTTTAAGGTTCAGCGGTTTAGCAGGGTTATTTATGTAACGACTCATTGGGAGGGACCACAATAGCAAAAGGTTCGCCAGCACTGCCCTCAATGTATTTGTTTACTAGTCGGACCCTTACTAAAACCCTCCTTGTCTTGCTGTCCTCAGAACACTTTCTTTCATTCGGCTCGCGTTTGCAATTTGCAACCTGATGTACCGTATCTATAGGGCTGTTATCGCTATCAATTACTTTTTGCAGATCCCGATCAATAAGTTCTAAAACCAGGTGGCTCAGCTTCCATTCATGCCCTTCGGAAGTATAGCCAACACGTCTTTCATGAACCAGGGTAATCTTTTGTCCTCTTTTAAGAAGGGTTTCATATTCCCAAACTGGTTTTTCTACGGTTAGTTCACCTTCTCTAATGTTTATTCTTTGCCGAAAGGCTTCTTCCATATTGAGATAACCCCACCCATAGGTCCTGCTCCAGGCGGAGCCCATAATTTTAGAATGTCCGGAATCAGCTGTACCATTATCAGTCCAGGTATCTGCACTATTGATAAGTAACGCTTTGATAGCCATGGGGTTTTGAATTCCTGCATCTTGTAATAACAGTACCGCAGCACCGACATGGGGCGCCGCTGAACTGGTGCCTCCCATGAGCCGATAACCGTCCTTGTAGTTCATCGCATTGGAATAAATAAAACCGTAAACTTTAGGATCAGGAGCACAGGTCATTGTATCATGTCCCGGGGCAGTTAAATCAGGTTTGCGTCTTCCAAATGGGGTCGGACCTCGACTGCTGGTGCTCCTGATAAGGTGTTTGCTTCGGTCAGCAGTTTTTATGGCCGTGTTATTTTCGATAACCAAGGCATTCATATTCGCCACTGTAAGCGCATTATAATTATCACCAGGGACAGTTAGCGTGGAACCAAAAGTAGATTGTTGATCCGGCTCTATATACCCCTCATTCCCTGCTGATTTTACCAAGAGGATTTTCTGGGTATTCACCACGTAGTCAATGACTTTTGCAAGACCGCTCCATTCAGGGCAAGCAGGACAGTTCAAATCCAGCCGACCATTACCCATACTGTAATTAATCAAGTTAGGCTTTAATTCCGCACGGTTCAACATCCAATCCAAAGTTTCCATAGTACGCAGAATACTGACCGGATCCGCCGTTTCCTCTCCAGCCAGTCCCGAAATAATGGTGGATGCCCCATAGGCCATTCCCTTATATTTTTCATTGTCACTGGCATAAATGCAGGCAACCCCTGTGGCATGTGGTTCTTTAACACCATTGAGATGACTTGAGTACCCCGAATTTACATCCTGGCGGACTATTAACTTTTTATTGGATAAGGCAGGATGTAAAGGATCCACGCCCGTGTCGATTATACCAATAATGCCATTTTTTCCTGTATAACCATGGGCCCACCAATTATTGACGTTAGGGTAAACAGAGGAAGGGGCCAGTTTTAAAGCCTGTGCATTAATATCCAGTTCTGGTACCGCTGCTGTATGTAAGGAGATTTGTGCGGCAGCATCCAAATTAGCAATTTGATAAAGCAAGCTACGATTTTTAGGAATTTGTATTGCGATGGCAGGCATGAAACCTAAATCTTGAATGCGTACATCCTTAATTTTTTTTATTTCTTCAATAAACGACTCTTTTTCGAGAGGATCACGTAAAAAAATTAAAAGTGTTAATATTGCATTTTTCGAACTTTTTGGGTACTTGAACGTTTGCAAAATGTCCGCATCAATAATTGCCTTTGCAGCAAGAATGGGGCTTATTGCCATTAAAACCAGTACAAGACATGATCTTTTGAACGTGCTCCACATATATGCCTCACTTGCTGGATCAAACCTAATAAATAGTTTGCCTTCCTCATTATTGGCAAATTAAATAAGCCCTCTCTGCAGAGAGATAGAATGATTTTAAAACAAGGGATAGAAAGAGGAAAGCCGTCAAAATAAAAATATTTTTAATTACAGTAATTTAGCTTGGGAAAAGCCTTAAATGCTTCTTTTAAGTTTAAATGGAATGGGGTTAAATAAAAAAAATGGTGTTTCAGGGGGCAGTGACGCAGAAAAAAAACTACTGCATAAAAAATAATTTTGATAATTCTTCACTTGCAGACAGACACCAGGAAATATTTAATGCATCGGCGTATTGCAAAGGCTTAATAATACAACCCGATACATGTAAATGACTTTTCGCAAGTTTTTCCTTGGTAGTGTATTCACCAGTAAGCAAAAAAACCTTTATATCTTCAAATTTAAAAGATTTTCTTAACTTTTTCAAAAAATCGATGCCATTCATTTTTGGCAAGTTGAGATCCAGCAAGATTACTTTGGGCTTAATTTGCGGTTTTCCATTCCGTCCATACAACATGTCCAGCGCTTGTTTCCCATCCTTGGCTATGGCAATGTCGACTGCCTTGTCTATTTTGGCGAACTCACGTTGCATCGACTCGATATCAACGTCGTCATCTTCCACATATAAAATATCAATATTCATAGCCTGTTAAAATCCTTCTATGCTTTAACATCCTGGTTGCTATAAATTCTTATCTTTATCTTTTAATTATAATATAAATTCCTGGTTCCCATTTTAATTTTTTCTCGATTAACCCTGAAAAACTGCCTATTTATTTAAAAAATTATAAAAAAGATAATTTAAGTTCTTAAAATTCAGGGAAACCTTTTAGGAAAACATCCGCTAATAATGCATTTCCTCGCCCTGTATCCGCATCAATCCAGTCGCATAAACAGTTTCCCAGGAATTTTTAATACCAGGAAAGATGTGTTAGACCTGTTTCATCCCAGTTTGAGAAAGCTCGACTGTATCCGTCTTTTCATTCTCATCCCTACTTTGCATTTGGGGTGCCGATTCCCAGAACATATTTCTGCGTTTGGGTTTAGAAAGGAATTGCTCTTCATTCACCAGCAAATCAATTATCCTGTCATTTAAACCTGCTTGTGGACGGCGCAGATCAGCAAATTTGGCAGATATGTTAATTGTTTCATTGAGGGGTTTGATGTGTTTCAGGTAATAACTAAGCCGTTGCTCCAGATTAAGCGACTTGTCAGCTGATTTTAAATAGTTACTCAAGCACAAGTCTGCATCCAACTCCACAAACACCTTAACATCGAATGCAGAACGTAATTTTTCATGCAAAAATAGATTTGACCCAAAAACGATGACATCGCCTTTTGCCTCCTCCAGCACTCTCAATAAAGAGTCGATAGATTCAAAAGTAGAACCATCGATGAGCGCGGTAGTTTCTGTGTCCAAGCGCGCATAACACTGCTCACCAAGCCTCTTATAATCACTACCTATAGGTCCACAAACAGCCAATATTGTCATTGCAATCACCATGATGTTTAAAATAGCGGCAATAATACTTCTTTCCTATCAAATTTAAAACTGAAAAAAGATAAAATAAAAAACATGGAGACTCATGCACGCTTACTAATCCAAGGGCAATCACTTTTTTACCTTTTTGGGGTTGATTTTACTGTAACGATTCCTCCCTCCAATTGTTCAGTAGTATAATTTGTTTTCCTGATGTCTGAGGAATGGTCTTCAAAGCAAAATTATTTGAATGGAATGCTAATTAATAAAAGGAATTTATTATGAAAATACACTGTTTACTGGGTGCTTTATTTTTATCGCCCCTTCTCTGTTTTGCAACTGCCAACGACAATAAAGAACATCTTATTTTTTCACCCTTGCCCAACGATAAGAATTGGATAGTCAAGCATTACAGTAATGAACAAGAAATTCCTAACCAGCAGCACATGCTTCAAAGAACCGTTGATTTCCCGACCCAAATCGTGCGCGTTCGCGGCAATGTAGCAGGATTGGAACTCAGTTGTGAGGAAATAGGCGATGAAATTGAGCAGATCTTTACAAATAAAATCTCACCTGACCTGTTTCTCTACAATACGTACATCAACTGTGCCTACGATCAGGATAGTCCGGAAGAATATGCTGTAAGTTTCTCAATTCAAAGTTATTTTGATCCCTTGACCGATAAGGCCGTTGACTATTTAAAATCCTATTTGCAAGAATATAATGGATACAATTTGTTCGATACCTCCACTTTGCATATTGAAAATGCCAAAGGGATTATCGTTTCTATGACTCTTAATGCTGGATTAAAACACAATCCCGAACAAGCCTCCTTTACTCTGTACCGCCAGGATCGAAAAAATTTTTATTTTAAAAGTAATTTCGATATGAGGAAGGAATTGATTGCGGATATTTATCATCGATTCTATTCTAACAACCCCGAAGTCATCCTGCCTTTTTTTGAAAAATGGATTTCCCCGGCTGCAAATACTATTTATCATGCTATTTTAAAAGCATCAAATTACCTGGAATTGCAGCCAGAACGCATATTCATAATGGAGAACGAAGGAGATATTTTTGTTTCAGATTTAAGATATTATTTCGCCAATCTGTGTATGAAGAGAAACCCCAATAAGCATTGCTTGTAACTCATCAAATCGTTTGGGTCCAGAAAGAAATTTGCTTCAGGGTCCAAATGATTTTTCCTGCTGTCCTGACTAGAGACTAGCTAGTTTATCCCGCACCCTTTTGTAAAGGAGAATTAAGTTAAGAGCACCCAGCAATAAAAGGTCACAACATCCATTAAAATTTTCGGAAGCAGGCCCTGTTCAAGGTGTTAAAACTTTCTCAACTTTTCCCGATGAGTTCTTCATAGTGTTTTTCACTAAAACCCATCGCAATAGTATTCCCGTTTTGCATCAAAATCGGTCTTTTGATAAGCGATGAATTTGCAATGATGAACTCAATTTTTTCATCCATAGTTAATGCTTCATAATGGTCCTTATAATTTCGGTAAGTCATCCCTTTTTTATTGATAGGAAGTTCTCCTGCAAAATTACTCCAGGTGATTATTTGAGCTTTTGTTGGCGGCGCCTTTTTAAAATCAATAAATTCATATGCAATTTTCATTTTTTCCAGAAAACTACGTGCTTTTTTTACGGTATCACAATTAGGAATTGCAAACATTGAAATCATTGTTATCCCCTTCTTTGCAGTTTTTAACTCATAACTGCAATGTTTAGCATGTCGCGTCAATTCTGGCAAAGAATTTAGGCATGTTTTTAGTCGCGAACCCATGTTTCACGAGCATGGGCTGCAATTGTTGAACGTTTTCATGGACTCAAATTCTGCGGGATTTCCGGCTCTGCAGCAAGACCCAGTTTTTCTGCTCTGATTTCTTCAAGGGCTTCTTTGAAATCATGAGTTTTTTTCGATATATCGGTTTGGGTGTTTTCTGCACCTTTTGCAGCGCCAATGCTCGCAGCTGTGAGTGCCCCTGCTACAGCAAGACCGATAATAAGCCCTATGCCAGTAGGTGCAAGAGCAAAAGCAACGAATGCAGCCGCTACAGCGAATATCCCGCATGCTACAGACACGCCTTGAAATATTTTTGATTTATTCCCCGCAAGTTTATCGGAAAGTTCCCCAAGTTCACAAATAGACTTGAATTGAAGATCAGGGTCTTTGGTTTCTATAGCGCGATGCGCGTGTTGCGTTAATTGGTCTAAATCTTGGCATTCTTCCAGAGTTAAGTCTGGTGATTTCAATGACTCCGAAATTGTATCACAGAGAGCATTCCGTGCATTTCTCAAATCCTCGCTTAGTATCCCTGTGCTAGAAAGTTGAGCATTAGCAGCTTTAATTTTTGCTTTATAGAGTTCTAATAAAGCAAAATTCAATTTCTCCTTCTCGTCGGGGGGGAAATCACTGTTTAGTCTTTGAAGTTTGTTGTTTATAATTTTATCTATTAGCTGGTCATTTTTCTCTTTAGAGGCGGAATTTGAATATAATTGAGCTATAAAATCAGTTAACTTAAAATCATCTGCAACTGTAATCGATTTCCACTGTTGTGCTTCCTCGGTCATTGAAGCTTCACGCATGGCTTTATAGACAGGTTTCCAATCAGCTATTTCTCTTGGAATGTTTCCTTGTCCCTTTATAGAATCGACAGGAGTTGGCTCTCCATAATTATAAACTTCTTTAGAAGTTTTTCTTTTTAACGGAATAGGTAAAAAATGCTGGGTTTTCAAAAAATCAAAAACTTCGGGATTTTTTGAGGTGGATGGATATTGTTTTCCGCCGTCTTCTGCAGGAAATAAAGTGCTAAATTCAGCGACATTTTTTCCTGGTATCTTTCCGTCAAAATCAGCAAATCCCCATTCCCCACTTTGGGTACGCCTGTACATTGAAAATTTTTCAGGTTCGCCAGGAATTTTAAAAAATATGGGCAAATTATTTGTTCGAGCTTCATCCAATAATTTCAGCGTTGCATCATTTTCAAGATTCGTTGTGGTATGCACTATAAAACACGCAAGTTCTTCCTGAGCCACCTCTTGCGTTAAATGCGGTCCTGAATAACCTTTTAAATTTAATGTTACATTTTTAGGGATCAGTTCCGGATATTCTTTAAAAAATTTTTGCACCCTTTCCATGATGTCCTTGCGATCATCATAAAAATTAAATTCGATCTCATCATCTGGATTTTCCATGGCGGCCAGATGCATTTGAGCAAAGACCAGGGAAACTTTACTTTCATCATCTATTTGGTCTTTGATACCATCTTTTTCAAATTTATTTATTGTTGCATCGTTCTTATAACTTCCATTCTCTTCTAGGTATTCCATCTCTTTAAATTTTTGAAACATTTGTCCTATTACCACGGGATCAGTTTCCAAATCAGAGAGAACGAAAGGATTAAAGGTTGTTGTTTCGCCTAACTGTTCTGCAAATGCTTCCATTCTTGGATAGACGGAACCGCTAGGATATTCAGTCCCTGTTCCATTGCTCAGATCTACATGGGGGGTTTGACGGTTAGAGCCAATAAACAGAACAGTTTTATCAGGGCTTTTAAATGAACTTAAAATTTCATTATTTGCGGTTAAAAAAGCATCATTTACTTCTTTTTTTGATTTTAACCTGGTCCAATTTTTCCCTAGAAGATGTCTTGAGGTTTCATTACTAAAGCATCCGTCAAAATCAAAAGAATGGTATACTACTTTGCCCATCATAAACCCCAAACAAAGGGAACTTATATTTCAGAGTTCTTTATTGTGTATGCTCTTGATTATAGCATTTTAAGGTTGTAAGAAAAATATTCAGAATGAAAAATTGCTGCTTAGATAGCTTAATTAACGTTTTGTAACCTGATTGCGGACATATAACAAAATAACTACTCTACTTTATATCCATTAAGCTAACTTACCATCCGTGCCTAGCGCATGTGCAAGGATGAAGTTTGATGCCCTTCCTCTTTATTTTATTCGTCTGGATTATTAGCGTTCCTACCCTCTTCGCCGCTGAGCTTCCGCTTCATTTATTAAAAGTCACTGAAGGGTTTAAAATTTCCATTTTTGCTACATCAGTTCCCAATGCTCGCGAAATGGCGCTCGGAGATAAGGGGACTGTTTTCGTAGGCTCATTAGGCGCAGGCAAAGTGGCCTGGGGAGGACTTGCCCCCGGATAAAATAAATCATGCCCCCAACAAAGGGATGGATTTTGGCGCTTTTAATATCAGATGATCTGGGGGGTAATTTATCAAGTGGAATGGACTAAGCGGAACTAATTGAACAGGTCACCGCTCTTTAATCCATACCCCCTCATGGATTAAGGAGCTGGGATAAAGGATTACTTCATCGCCTGTCTGCAAACCCTTTTCGATTACTGCCTGATCGGGGTTATGATATTTTATATTTACCTTCTGCTTATGAGCCCTGTGCCTCTTTACCAAAAAAACAGCCCAATCATCCCCATCCCTGAATAACGCACTCATAGGAACCATAAGCGAATGGGCGGATTCAAAAAGAATAATTTCTACATCTACCCTGTACCCATCACCTAGATTTTTCCATAATTCATGAGGTGTGGTAATGTCTATGATGACATTAACCCTTTGCTCTTCCACTCCAAGCGCCGATATTTTGGTATATCCGCTTGGCTCCACAACGCGTACTCGCCCCTGCAAAGAGTAGGGGCCACCCCATCGTTTTATGATAACTCGTGCATGCGGAGGTATTTTTGCTGCATCATCACTTAATATGTCGGCTACGATTTCAAGCCCAACCACATCAGCAATATCCATAATCTTGGTGCCAGGCTCAACCGTAGTTTCGCTTTTTTCAATCACCCGTAAAATGGAACCACTCACCGGCGAATGGATTTCGACTTTGTCGTGCTTATCCGTTTGCGGATTAAGAGTTCCCGAAAGTGATGCTTTGACTTTTAAAATATAATGTTCTGCCGCATGTAATTTACGCAAGGAAGCATTATATTCTTTCTGTCTTAATTGATATTCCAAACGGGTATGCTCTAACTCAGTTGCTGAAACAAAACCTTTTTTTGCCAGGGGTTCTTTTCTGTCTAAATCAGACTTGGCCGTCTGAAGTGCTGCTTCAGCACGAATTGATTCAGCTTTCGCCTGCTCGTATAAAGCTTCAGCGGTACCTAATTCTTGCTCTAATTCCTGCCTTGTGCGGATATCCAGCAAGACAGGAGTTTTAGGCTTAATGGTAGCAATCACTTCATCTTTTTTTACTTTATCGCCTTCGGTCAAATCAATACGTAGCAGCTCTCCTGAAACCGGGGAAACAATAGTATATGTATCAATAGCCCGTGTTTTTGCATCATCTTCGATATATTGAATAAAAGGACCATAGCCAGCCTTAGCAGTTTCAACCGGGACGCCTTTATGGGAAAAAATCCAGAGAACCACACCCAAAACTAAAAACAGGGCAAGCAGATATATCCATAGTTTTTTCAAATTCAGATTCATCATTTTCATCAGTCTGCTACCTTTAATACAGAGGTCAGATTCAAATGGCTTGCCTTACGCTGAATAATATAAAAACTGATTAGACTGGCAAAAAGTATCACCATTATCGAAATAATATATGTTTTAACCTCAATAACGAATGGGATTTTAAACCAATCCGTCTGCATTAGTTGCAGTATAGACCAGGACAACAAATAACCGATAATTACCCCTAAAGGAGTAGAGATGACGATCTCAAAGGTATGGTTTAAAAAAAGTAATGTGGACACTTCTCCCTGGGTAAAGCCTAAAACTTGTAATGTAGTTAATTCCCGTGCTCTTTCTGCCAAAGTAATACTTGCATTATTATAAACCACACTCACTGCAATAATAATGGCGAAACTCGCAAGGATGGTGGTAAATACCAGGATATGTTTGGCGAAGGTTTCTTCAAAGGTATTAATAATTGCAGTTTTAAAAGTGATAGTCCCTATCTTGGGAATTTCCTTTACTTTTTTATAAAGATTGGCGACATGTCTCATGTCTACAGTAATTGCTGCCGAGTTTATTAGGTGGTCCTCATTTAATAGCTGGTTAAGCGCTTCTATTTCGATATAGGCAAACATCCCGACATAGTCATTTATAATTCCTTGTACCTTCAACTGGGCTTTTGCCTTATTCCCTTCCAGTAACTCCATATCAAGCTTGTCGCCCACTGCCAAATGTAGCCGCTCAGCCAATCCTTCACTAATTAATAATCCATGCGGGGGAACAGTCATGCGCTTAAGATTTTTATCCAATAAAATTTTCAGCTGCGCATGTTCAGGAATGCCGAATAATGAAGACAGTTCGTGCCGATGTTGGTAAGTGAAGCGGGCCGGCACAATACGATAGCCTTCACTATTGGTGATACCAATGATTTTATTCAGTTCCATCAATGCTGTTTTATTGACAGGATTAACAAAACTCACAACGGCGTGTTCCCGTTGAGCCATTATAAATTGCGTATTGATAAGATAACGTATGGCATCTTGCCAAAATAAACCCAGAATAACGATAGCCATGGCCAGGGCAATGCCTATACACGTCAATATAGTGCGTAATAAATGACGAAAAATATAGCGATACACCATTTTTACACTACTGGAAAGTCTTGCAAAAAATTTAATTTTTTCAAGCCAAGTGGCTTGATATATCAAAGGAATTGGCGGTTTCATGGCCACCGCTGGCATAAGATTTACTACCTGATAAATTGCTCGCAAGGTTCCCAAAACAGCAGCTAAAAAACAAATGAATATTCCAATAATGGCCGCACTATATGAAAAAATATAGGGAAATTCAGGAAAAATAAAATATTCAGTATACAGTTGGGTCATCAGGTGGCCAAACCAGGCACCTAATGATACGCCCCCCAAAGCTCCCAGGAAGAGAATAATCAGGATGATTTTAATGTAGTGATAGGCAATCGCCAAATCACGGAAACCAAGCGCTTTTAGAGTGGCTATTTGCTCGCGCTCTTTACTGATCAAACGGCTTGTCACTAAATTTAGAAGAAATGCCGCCACGATTAAAAAAACAGGCGGAATATAGGTGGCAATAATTTTTTGTTGTTTTATTTCATTAGTGACAAAGCGATCGGATATCTGATCTTTGCGTGTATAGGCAATAGTCAATCCATAAGAATGGAAGATTCGTTCCAATTGTCCCATTACAAATTGTTCTGAAGCATCCGGAGCAAGTTTAATACTAATGTCATTAAATGCCTCCTGCATCCCAAATGCGTTGCCTAAGGCTTTCCTATCCATCCAAAATATACCGAAATGCCGATTGTCTGGGAGCAAATCTTCTCCCCGGATCGCATAGACATATTCAGGCGACAACACAATACCAACAATATTTAGCTTTTCTCTATGTCCGTTTAATAAAGCAATAATGCTGTCACCCGTTTTTAAATCATGGGTTTTGGCAAAACTTTCATTTACTAATACTTCATCATAACGATTGCTTTCTGGCATTCGTCCCTGGCGTAAAAATAATTGATTCAGACCGGATGTATTGTTTTCGGAGATGGAGATAAAGCGGCCTACTGCCGGTTCTTGCATCCAAGGCAAATCAAGAATTACATCTTTCACTACTCGGGTTTCTACTTGGGAAACCCCAGAAATTTCGGTGATTCTTTTTTTTAAATAGTTCGGTGCTCTTTCCAAGGAAGCAAAAATATCTGCGAAATGATGTTTTGAATAAAATTCCTGTTGTGCATTTATCAAGGAAATATAGGTATTCACGGAAGCGATTAAAACGCTGACCCCACTGCAAACAACTAATGCAATAGTGAGGATCTGGCTTTTTAATTTGATAACATCCCGCCACAGTTTTTTGTTTAATGCGGTTACCATTCTAGTTCTTCTGGTTTGCGCTTGTGTTTATTTTCTAATATCTTAGTTATCGTACCATCGGCAATATGGATTACCCGGTCAGCCATTTCGCTAATCACCATATTATGGGTAATAATAACCACCGTGGTTTTCAACTTTTGATTTGCCAAAGCAAGTGTCTCTAAAACAATTTTGCCGGTTTCACAATCCAGCGCGCCTGTAGGCTCATCACATAAAAGTACATCCGGGTTCTTGGCGATTGCCCGAGCTATTGCCACCCGCTGTTGTTCCCCCCCGGATAATTGTGAGGGGAAATGATTCATGCGGTTTTCCAAACCGAGCAATTTCATAGCCTCCTCGGGTTGCATCGGGTTATCAGCAATCTCAGTCACAATAGATACGTTCTCTAATGCAGTAAGATTGGAAATCAAATTATAAAATTGAAATACAAACCCAATGTGCTCGCGCCGATAACGGGTTAAATCAGGTTGGCTGGCCGCAGTGATGATATGATCTTGATAAATAACCTCCCCCGATGAAGGAACATCCAAACCGCCGATTATATTTAATAGTGTGGATTTACCGCTTCCTGAAGGCCCCAAAAATACGACCAGTTCACCCTGATATAAATCGAGGCTTATGCCCCGTAATGCATGAATTATTACTTCACCCATCAGATATGTTTTTGTGAGGTTGCGAATAATAAATGCGGGGGATGCTGGCATTAACGAATCCGGAGTTTGATATTATTTATAACTATAATGAGTTTACTTATAAAATCCACCATGTTAAAAAAAATATTCTAAGAAAAGAAATAACCGCAGGGAGTCAGCGATGAAATTTTTGCACCGCCACAAGATACTTCTTTTGATCATTGTAGCCCTGGTTTTTCTTTATCTGATTTTTAGACCAAACCCACTAGCTAAAGAATCCAGGGTGCCTGCGCAATCCCAGACTGAAAATGAAATCCAGTTACCTAATCCGCTCTCTGCAAGCTCCACTTCCATTGAAGAAGCACTCAGGAAAAGGCGCTCAACAAGAGAATATAAAAATCAAGCTATCACATTACAGCAAGTCGCTCAATTACTCTGGGCCGCACAAGGAGTCACATCAAATCAGGGATTTCGCACCGCTCCTTCAGCAGGAGCCCTCTATCCCTTGGAGGTTTATTTAATCGCAAAAAACGTCACTACTTTATCAACTGGCATTTACCATTACGTGCCCGCAAAACATAGGTTGCAAAAATTAAAGGACGGGGATTTTTCGCTGCAATTAGCGAAAGCTGCGTTAGGGCAAAACGCAGTTGAAGCGGGTGCGGCAAACCTTGTGATCACTGCTGTTTTTTCAAAAATGACTGCAAAATACGGCGATGCAGGAATACGTTTTGCATTAATGGAAGCAGGGCATGCAGCACAAAACATTTATCTGCAGACGGTTTCTCTGAATTTGGCTACTGTATCTATCGGATCATTCGATACCACTCAACTCAAACAGATTTTGCCTGTTACCCATGAAGAGCCTTTATATATTTTACCCATAGGAGGAAAAGAGACGAAAGCAGGGAATCATTCAATATAAAGTGGAAATTATAATTTGGTCCATTGAATGATATTAGTGTAATAATTGTTATAGCTATCAGAATTCAGGGGGGAGTAATTTAAATTTTTTAACATCCCTGTCAGTTTCACAAAAAAATTGCGGGCCTCTTCTTTCTCAGAAAACGCAAATTCCTTGGTGATGATGTCGAGCAGGAGATCAAAAAATTCCTTTTGCCGGTTCATAGGGACGGACACATCAATGGGATCATAAGCATCTTGTTGCAAATAGGTCATATCGAACATGAGTGATTTTTGATAAATAATGTAATCTCTCATGGCAATTCCTTCTTCGCCGGTCACTTGCATCATGTTATAAATTTCTTGTCCTTGATGCAGCATCTGCATTACGTCCATCACTTTATTAATCCAGCAGGGGCCCAGATTGCTTTCAAACCAGGGTTTAAGCTGTTCGAAATAGCGTGACCAGGAGATTAAAGGATCAACAGCTGGATAAAAACGCTTATAGGCCCGGTCGTAACTTAAGCCGAGAAATGTTTTAACCGAATTCAAAGTCGATTGGGTAACCGGTTCTTCAAAATTTCCTCCCGCAGGAGAAACAGTGCCTACTATAGTAAGGCTTCCTTTTGTTTTAGCACCGGATTGAATAATTCCTGCCCGCTCATAAAGTCCCCTGATACTGCTATCTAAATACGCTGGAAAACCCTCTTCTCCTGGAATTTCCTCCATACGTCCGGAAGTTTCCCTCATCGCCTGGGCCCATCGGGAAGTTGAATCGGCAATTAGCAACACATTAAAACCCATTTGGCGATAATATTCGCCAAGGGTGATCCCCGTATAAATGGACGCTTCCCGCGCAGCTACCGGCATTGAAGAGGTGTTACACACAATTATGGTTCTATCCATAAGTGTTCCTCCCATTTTGGGATCAACAAGCTTTGGAAATTCTGTTATGGTTTCTACGACTTCACCTGCACGTTCACCACAGGCCACAATAATTACGATATCGACATCCGCATAACGTGCAATCAAGTTCTGTAAAACTGTTTTGCCGGCTCCAAAAGGACCCGGGATACACGCAGTACCTCCACGGGCTATAGGAAAAAAAGTATCAACCAGACGCAAGGTGGTTATCATAGGTTCGCTGGGATAAAGTCGTGCTGCCAGCCCATTTTTCATTAGCGACCGTGCAAGGGAAAATCGTACCGGCCACTTCTGCAGCATACTGACTTCCCGCACCTTGTTTTCTGAGTCTACGAGTTTCGCGATGGGTGTATTTGCAGTAAACGTACCTTGTTGTATCCACTCCACTTGAATATGGTGCCCCATATCAAATGGAACCATAATCTTATGGGTAAATCGGCCTTCCTGAACCACACCTAATACGTCGCCTCCATTTAGGCTGTCGCCTGCACGGACCAATGCAGAAAAAACCCATTTTTTTTCAGAATCAATGGGCTGTTCGCGCATGCCTCGAGGTAAAAAAAAGCCATATTCGTTGGCAAAATTAATTAAGGGATTTTGCAGACCATCATAGATCATTCCCAATAACCCTGGACCTAGGGTTACCGAGAGTTGTTCTCCTGATTGTTCGACTCGATCACCCACAGCGATGCCGCTTGTTTCCTCAAATACTTGAGCAATGGCAATATCGCCTTTCACATGTAATATTTCGGCCATAATTCGTTGAGGATCTGCCCCTTGCTGTGTCTGCGGACAAATATAAATAATTTCATTCTTGATAAGGGGTTTGGTGCCTTTTTGCCGAATCTCTACAATTCCTTCTTGAATTGCAATCACAATTGCATCCGTTGTAGCTGATTGGGGCATGTTATCTTTCATGACCTGCTCCCTTTGTCGTTCAAGATAATTTTTTGGGTAAGCTCTTTGTCCAATAGCAAACTGGCCAACTTATTCAAGCAATTTAATGCATTTTCTTCATTAAACTGCGACCAGTAATGAATCACATTCCAGCGAAGTAAATAAATAATAATGGCTTCAAAATCAAAGTAATGCCCTGTTTCGCGCAGCGATAAATACTTCCAGATATAGGATAATAAAAACTGTTCGACCGCCACAGTATCTTTTTGCACGATATCTTGGGCAATTTTAGGAAGCCAGGGATATATGGCTTTTAGGCCAAAATCCGGTTCATCCCAATGGCGAATTAATTTGTGACTCCATTGGCTAATCCAATATTCATGAGGGTTTGCGGGCAGCTCCTTTTTTTCATTTCTTATCCGCAGCGCAGCAAAAACACTCCTTAAATCAAAAAACCAGAGAAGCATCTCACGAAGAAACGCAGATTCTGTGGCCATGAGCTTTTGAAATGCTCTTCTTAAATCGCTAACCGGTTGATGCGGCATAAACCAGCTAGTCCAAACTAAATATTCCACGGTAAAGACAACCGTATATTTCTCTAATGGCAGCAGTTTAAGTCGTTTTTCCAGTTGCAGCCTGGAAATGGGGGTATCCTGAATTTTGAAATTTGTATTCATGTGCGGCAAGCTGCTCACTACAGTATAATAGTGCGAAGTCATTGCAGTAATCCCTCCAGAAGCGCTCGAAATCGTGGTTGCATGTGTTTGATAAGCAAAAGACTTACCGCCTCTTCAGTTAAATCCAAAACAATTTCTTCATCAACAAGATGGATTTTAATTCCCGCAGTTTTACTTTCCTGATTTACTTGCATACTCATTCCTTCGCGAAGCATTTGCCGAGTAAGGCTTTGCACGAGATCTTTCAACGGATCTTTTTGCAATAATTCAGGATTTTTTCTAATTTCATCAAAATCAAGGACTCTTTTAGGCAATTCAATCTTGATATTTTTTGCTTTAAATGCCTGAAGTTGTTCGGGAGTATCGAGGGCAACCAGGAGAATCAGCTGTCGCAACATCCCCTCATCATCCAGCTCCTTATGTACCAGACGTTTGACTTCCTGGGAGAACCTATCGATAAGATTTTGCCTTAATTCAAGCCGCATATTGCGGGCCGCAAGCTGCAATGCATCTTCAGCTGCTCTCTTTTCTTGCTGAATCAATTGATGGGACTCATCCATTATGGCCTTCGATTGAGCCCGCGCCTCGTTAAGTAGTGTATTGGCTTTCTCTTGTGCTTCAAGAATTAATCGGGCAGCCTCTTCTTTTCCTGCATTAACTCCATCTTCCCTAAGCCGTTCAATTAAGGCCTCAACCCCTTGAGAAATCAGACCTGTAGTCTTATCTTGCTTTGGTTCCATAGAAAGCTCCTATATCCCATTACTTAACACCAGAGCAAATACAAATATAAATACGGCAAACCCTTCAACTATTGCGGCAGGGGCAATGGATAATCCGAATATTTCAGGTTTATTTTTTGTTGCATTGATTGCACTGGCGCAACAATTACCTTGTTGAATACCACAGATCATTAAAGCAATTCCTGACAGTAAGCCTATGCCAAAAAGACCGCCTGCATTTTGCGGGGTAACGGTTCGGTTCAGGGTAAACATTATTACAATCCCCAATATGGACTGTGTCGAGGGAAGCACTGAGACCCCAATGTATTTACCGTAGCCGGTTTCTGTATCGAGCATCACTCCAATTGCGGCTTGCCCGGCAATAGCACACCCATAGATGCTTCCCGCCGTTGCTAATGCCATCGGAGCAAAGATCCCTACCCATCCCAACAATACCATTAACTCATTCATGGGAAATCTCCTGTTTCTTAAAGGGCTGATAAGAATACCCATCCTCTTTGATACTCCATTTGAAAAACTCAATGTAATTGAGACGCAGTCCATGGACTACTGCACTCATAAGGCATAAAACCACATTCATTGTTTGTCCAATTAATACAACAAGAATCGCTAATACCCAGCCTCCAGGTTTACCAGACTGGGCGATATGGTGCGCCATGGTATTGAAGGTAACCGCTAACGAAGCCCCTGCCATTCCCAAGGCAAATAAACGGAGGTAACTGAGGATGTCTCCAAATAATGAAGGCAATTCGGTTAATGCCCCTATCCCAAGTCTCGCTCTCTTTATAAAGTTCTTATAATCGGTAAGCGGCATATTTCCGGCGAATACTGTAATTAAAAACAGACTCAAGATAAAAAGGATAATTGCGGGCCAGGTTATTGAGTTTTGATGTTTTAACAGACCCATAGCATAAAGCAATACCGCCAGAATCAATAAAATAAAACCAACGCTTTGCATTCGTTCATTCCTATCTGGGGTAAACCAGGCGCGCATCCCGCTCGCAATGCAAATATGCAGACACCCAATGAAAAGAACAATGGACATCATTAATTTAAAATTATTGATATCAATGATTTTTAATTTCGCCAGCCATGTTCCTGCCTTGGGCTCAACACCCCAATAACTCCCAAGTAAGACTCCATATACAATTGAGAAAACACTGATGACTACCAATAAAGGCCTTAACCATATCGCCGCATTGTATTTGCCTAATTTCTTCCACCCGAGAACTGTAAACAAGGCCAAAAGGATTCCATACCCTGCATCCGCAAGAATCATGGCAAAAAATACGGAGAAAGAAAAAAAGACCATTATTGAAGGATCAAGCGCATGGTAACCCGGAGTTTGGTAAAAATTAACCAGCTCGGAACCGCCTTTGAGCCAGGGAGGGGTTTCCAATAAGGTAGGCGGCAATTCCTCAGGCAGGGGATGTTCAATCGCCATACTCAACTGATTTTCCTGGCAAAATTGCATAACAGCTTCTAATTTAGAGTCAGGCACCCAGGCTTGTAAAAGGTAAAATTCCTGATGCTCGCGGGTGTGCCCCAAAGCTTTTTGCAATTCGGTTCTATCGGAAAATTGGGCTACTTCACGGGCGAGCAAGTAGCGATAACGGGTCAAATTACATTGCTCATCCATGAGCTCATCGATTTCTTCATTCAATTCATCCAATTCAGTACTCAATGCGCTTACCGCAACAGAACCAGTATGGATGCGACGAAATGGAAAGTGCTCTTCCTGGGGCTCTTGCTCTGCTAACACAATAATAAAAGCAAACCGCGAGTTACGATATACTTCATGTAAAGGGATATCCTGAGGAATTCTGGTCAAGTCTTTCAAATTAATTTTATAAAACCAAAGTTTTATTCCCGCTAAATCCTCTTCAGCAGGTAAACTAAAATGTCCCCACTCCGATACCTCACATATTCGGTTTTTTAAAAAATCCCGTCGATCAATTGCCATTCTTAAATTTTGCTGATTTGTTAAAATCTTTTTGACTACAAGATCGGGATTAAAATTTTTTCCAAGGAAATGGGGGCGTCGGTGCTCTACCGAATTTTGCAGATAAAGCAAAGCGGCTCTGATCTGATCCACTAAAGTTGTCGAAGGTGTTGTTAGCGCGGGTTTTCCGGGGGGATTAATTGCAATTAAATGCATGCAACCCACATTTTGTAATGCATTAAAAATTTCTGCTTTACCTTGGCTTGGCCCCAGGATACTTATTTTTTTGAACGTGGCTATACTCATCATTGTATCCTTTTCTTTTTAGCGATTTTCGATCTCACTACAGCCGCCCGCTCGTTGTCAGCCAAAAAAATCTGAATTAGCCTGATGTTATTTAATGCTTGAGGAATTAATACTTTTTCAAAAAGATTTTTCCGTTGGGTCACCGTTTGAATAGCTTTTGCCAATAATTGCTGTCGTTCCAATGCTACCTGTAAGCGCAGTTGCAATTCGATCTTTTCGAGCAGCACATCAATAAATTTTTCAAACCAGGGAGGGGTATTGAAGTACACATAATCCAGCGAATTAAATGCAATTGCCTGCACTATGGGTAGTTTGACTCCCACAATATTTTCTTCAGTAATGGATATTTCTTTAATCTGAATAAGCTTGCTAATGATATTCATTGTTCCAACAATCATGGGTAACTCATATTGAATACTGCTTTCCAGAGCTTTTTCCTTTTGTTTTAAACCATTAACGAGAACATCAACCCGGCTGCGTTCCGACAATAATTTTTTTCTTTTCAATTCCAAAGAGGGTAAGAATCTCTGATAATTCTTCAGATTTCTTTGCTCGAGAGTGAGCGATGCTTTATTGAGTTTAATTTGCGTCGCCATGATTAATATCCGGTTGTAACTGTTTTTTTGCCTTAAAATACTTGGCGACAAGCTCCTGTTTCATGAGCAATTCATTCTCATGAAAACATTCTGCAAGGGTTTGCCAGCACAAATCCAATGCCACTTCCAAAGGAATTGCAACTTTGATATCCATGAATCGTTCGCGAAACAAACTGCCAAACTTAAGTAGACGTTCATCAAATTCAGAAATTTCAAAAGCCATTGCTTTTTTTTGTTCCGCTTCACAAGCAGCCGAAAAAAAGCGAATCATCGTATTCATAATTTGTCCGTGATCCTCGCGAGTTTGCTTCCCTATCACATGCTGTTTAAGGCGGGATAAGGAACCAAACGGGTCAATTGATCCGGAATGCAAATAAAGCTGTCCTTCAGTGATGTAGCCTGTATTATCTGGAACTGGATGGGTTATATCATTACCCGGCATGGTAGTTACTGACAGGATAGTTACGGAGCCCGCCCCTTGGAAATCACACGCTTTTTCATATCGTCTTGCCAATTGCGAATACAGGTCGCCCATGTAGCCTCGATTTGATGGAACCCGTTCCATAGCAATACCTACTTCTTTTAAGGCATCAGCGAAAGCGGTCATGTCCGTTAACAACACAAGCACCCGCTTTCCTTCTTCAATTGCCATTTTCTCCGCAACCGCCAAAGCCATGTCCGGAATGAGTAAGCGCTCTAAAATGGAGTCAGAAGCCTGATTTACAAACATAATTGTTCGCGCAATCGAACCATGATCCTCAAATGTTTTGCGAAATGCATAATAATCATCAAACAACAGCCCCATTCCCCCAAAAACAATAACATCAGCCTCTGCCTGGGTTGCAATTTTTGCTAATAACTCATTGTAGGGTTCCCCTGCAATTGAAAAGACAGGAATTTTTTGGCTTTCAACCAGGCAGTTAAACACATCAATCATGGGGATATTGGTGCGGATCATTTTGGAAGCCAGTATCCGCCGCGTAGGGTTTACTGTGGGAGTGCGAATCAGTGTTTTATCCTCCTGCTCTAATTTAGGCCCCCCATCAATGGGTTGTCCTACCCCATTAAAAACCCTTCCAAGAATATTGGGAGAATAGGTCACTTTCATCGGTTGGCCCAGAAAGGTTACTGAAGCATCGGTTGATAAGCCCTTGGTACTCCCATACACTTGCAAGGTAACAATTTCTTCCTCTATGTGAGTAATCTGGGCAAGCAACACCTCTTTTTCAGTATGAATCAAAGCTAAATCGTCGAGCCTGGGGATGGAAACTGCTCCAGTTTCCTGCATTGGCGGAACAATAATTTTAAGAATATCCCCTGTAATTTCATGAACATTTTTATAATGAACATTACTCATTGCATTTCCTCTCGACATTTTTTTGCATGCACCATCATGACAGCCACAGCGCAGGAGCCAATGCGGGAACGAATATTATCAGATCGACTGGTTAAAATGATGGGCACTGCTGCCCCTAAAATGATGCCTGCAGAAACTGCATCGGCAATCAATATCAATTGCTTTGCCAGAATATTACCGGCTTCCAGATTAGGCACCACGAAAATATCCACTTCCCCAATCACTGAAGAGTGAATGTTTTTAGTTTGTGCTGCGTGAAGGCTAAATACATTGTCATATGCAAACGGACCATCCACAATGGCGCCAGTAATCTGGCCACGTTCAGCCATTTTTGCTAAACATGCAGCATCTGTTGTCGAGGTCATTTCAGGGTGGATGGTTTCAACTGCGGATAAAAGTGCAACTTTAGGCATTACTTCTTTGTTAAAGGCATGAAACAAATCAATTGCATTTTGGACAATATCTTTTTTTACCATCAAATCCGGTGCAATATTGATGGCCGCATCAGTAACAATAAAAGGCTTGTGATATTTTTCAATCGCCATAATAAATGCATGGCTAATACGACGAGAAGTGCGTAACCCATTTTCTTTTTTAATCACTGCATGCATCAATTCGTCTGTATGCAGGTTTCCTTTCATCAGGGATTCAACCTTCCCCTCCCGAGCTAATTGTACTGCTTGCTTTGCAGCATCTTCCGGATCGATACTATCAATCAGTTGGTAATTGGAAACATCTACTCCCATTTGTTTGGCAACTTGCTGAACTCTGGATTTAGGTCCAATAAAAACCGGGTCGATTAAACCCAAATGACTTGCCTCGATGGCTCCTCCAAGAGAGTCTTCATTGGAAGGAAATACCACGCCTACCTTAATTTTAGGTAAAGAGCGACATTTCTGCAGGAAATTTTCTGCCAATTTATCCACATCAAGTTTTTTTTCATCCATGTTTCGCGCATCCTTGGCCCAAACGTTCAGGAAGGTTGATGCAAGCAGTGCTGACTGGTTTTTTTAATGGGTGCAGCAGCATTCGAAAAACTGCTTTATCAGCTTGCAGGTTCAAATCGTACCCATAATAAAGGAGACGATTATCGAAAAGGTTATGCAACATAGAACTTCCTTTATCCAGTGCCGCATTAAAGTTGGCTTGCCTATTGCAAGATAGTATAGGCTATTTTGGCAATTTTTATTGCATTTTACACAAGTTATCTGCAAATAAAGTTAAAAATAATCTATTCTTAATAGGATAATGATTAAGGGAATTTGAGCATGGATAGCAGCTTACTTTCAGGAAAAAAAGCTTTAATAATCGGCATTGCCAATGACAGCTCGATTGCTTTTGGATGTGCCCGCGCATTGAAAAAAGCAGGCGCAGAGTTGGCAATTACCTATTTAAATGATAAAGCTAAACCTTTCGTGGATAAAACTACCACTGAACTAAGCCCTTCTATATATTGCGCCTGTGATGTCACTAAAGAAAGTGATTTAAACAATTTATTTTTGCAAATAGAAAAAACGTGGGGAGAAATTGATATAGTCATCCATTCCATTGCCTATGCCCCCAAAACAGATCTACAAAGACCTGTGCATGAGTGTTCTAAAGAAGGATTTCTCATGGCTATGGATATCTCCTGTCATTCATTTATTCGCATGGCAAACCTGGCGAAACCCTTGATGAACAATGGCGGTTCAGTGTTTGCAATGTCCTTTTACGGTGCAGAAAAAGTGGTTGAAAATTATAATCTGATGGGGCCTGTTAAAGCAGCATTGGAAGCTTCTGTGCGTTATATGGCTGTAGAGCTAGGCCCCAGGCAAATTCGGGTCATTGCCTTATCCCCTGGCCCGTTAAAAACACGGGCAGCTTCGGGCCTTGAACATTTTGAGCATTTGATTCAGCAGACAAAAGAAAAATCACCCCTTAAATCCCTGGTTGACATCGATGATGTAGGAGCAATGGTTGTTTTTCTCGCAAGCAAGTATGCAAAAAACATTACCGGCGATGTCATTTATATTGATAGTGGCTATCATATTATTGGTTAATATTTTACTGATCCAGGCGATATAAAATTAAAAAAAACTGTCCCCCTATCTTCTTTTATTTCTCAAGTTTGAATGTAGTGACCCGGGTATCACCTGATGAGAGTCTTACCTCAACTTTATAGTTTCCTGATGGCCATTTCCCGTTGGCATAATTAAACTTAAACGCCTTTGCAATATTGCCGCCCCTGGTGACAAAGTTTTTACCGCTAGTGATAATATTTCTTTCGGGGTTGATTATAAATGCCTCTACCTTAATCCCGGGAAAGGCCTTGGAAATATGCACGGTTAAATAGATCACTTGAGTAGGTGGGAAGGCCGCTTTTCCTTCGGTTACATAACCATCGCTATTTCCGGTATCACTTATCAATATAGCCTCTATTCGCGCAGCGCCTCTCTCAGATTCATCGGTTGACTTTCCGCGCGCCGCTGCCGGAGCCGAAAGCAACAGGAATCCCAGGGATAAGAGCAGCGTTATTACAAAAAGTATCGTAATTTTTAGGGAGTGATGAGTATCAAATCGTGCTATTTCATCCTGAATGTCGGGTTCCATTATGACCTCTTCCTGCACAATATTTTAAATTAGCATAGTCCGCCTTTACTGATTTATCCAATAATGAAAAAGGACTACCAAACAAAAGGAATAAAGCGGGTCCGGACTTTTTTTTGATATTCTGTATATCCGGGTAAGTCCCGTGCAAGTATTTTCTCTTCGTTGAGGATACGGGCAATTAAAATCACCAGAAAGATGGGAATTAAAAGCAGGGTCCACCATGAACCCAGCGCAAGCGGTGTGCCTATAAAAAGGAATAAGGCACCAAAATACATCGGGTGACGGACAACACCATAGAGTCCGTCCGATATTACTTTTTGTCCCTCCTCAACACGAACATTGGCCGCAGCATAGGTATTCTCTTTTGAAACAAGATGAAAAATATAAAATGAGAAAGCAACCATCACATCCCCCATGAGGGAGATGTACCACGGAACCAACGACCAGCCAAAGCGCACATCGAGCGGGGGCAGCACCATAAGCACCATACACATTAAAAAAAGGAAAAAAATAATAATTTTCTGCACCGGCTCTTTTTCATACGAAATACCTGCTTCTGTCCGACGCCTGAGAAGGGCTGGATCATATTTTGCAAGATACACACTGTAAGCGGTGGACGCTATAACAAAAACTGCCAAATAAACCAGGCCTTGCCAGTAGTTTAGAGTACCTGCAGGAATAAAAAGCAGCGCCACCAGAACAAGAACCCCTATAACTGAAGAGCGAATCAGTTTTTTATAAAAAGAATCCATACCGACCCTTTTCATGGAATCTGTCTTTCAAGTCTAGAACTGAAGGCCATTTTATACAACTAACAACCTAATTATTCCAGAGGACTCGCCAAAGGCTTATTTTAATTCACCAAGTTCTAATTAATAAGGGGAGAATACGTTTCCCTCGGAGCGGTGCTTCAATAGGAAGAGGGATTGCGCGTCAGACAACCATCAGGAGATGGATTATGAATTTAAAGGACAACTACCTAACAAAACAACACCTTTCTTTAACGCATAGAAGAACGAAAAAATGATGCAAGGAAATTTTTTAAAAATTGTTTAATCTATTGTTTTTAAAAAAATTAAAATTTGGCAAACATTCCTTTTTATTTTGTATTGAAATTAAACCTGGCTAAGACCAGGCTTAATTCCAAATTTTGCTTCCCAATAGTAACCTGCACTTATTTCCTGATTAATCAGGAAAATGAGCGGCCTTTAGCAACAGCTCCTGCATCATTAGGATTATATTTTTCATTTATATCAAGTGCCGTCATGAGTTCCTCAGCCTCAAGCTGAGAAGGGGTATCAATGGGTGCAGGTTTAAAAAACAATTGAGGGCTGGAGCTGCGCAAGGAGCCATAGCGGGACTCTTTGGTATTTTCCGCGGAATAGGAAGTGAGCGTGGTGTCAGAACCATGATAACCGCATAAATCAGTTAAACTTGAGTGAGTCATTGCCACAAAATCCGCCAAAGTTGTTTTTTCTGAGACAGGGGTGTTGTTCTCTGTAAAGATTTCCCCCTCAAGTTTAAGGAGTTTGCGCTCGTAATAATAAACAAAAGGAAACTTGAGTATATGAACTAAAGCAACTATGGGCAAACTAATTGCCGTTGCCGCGACTGCCATCCCCAAGCGCACACATTGCAATCCCAAGCCAAGAAAACAGGATATGGTCCTAAGTATCACCGCGTCTTTCCATTTTTCGTCATCTTTTACATATTTGAAAGGGTTATCGATTTTGGTCTTGTGGGGCAGTCCATAATTAAGCAAGAAATTAGCTAGCTGAGGTATCATGGTGATATCAACTAAGCCATGCTTCAGCTGATTAGGATGAGGGACATTGCCATCGAGTTTCTCGATGATACCATAATCCCCATACATGATTTTAAAGGTATCCTTTACCCCTTCATAAAAATTATTTTTTATTACTTTATTTAATTTGATTAATGGGTACCAACTGTTTGTTTTCAAGCACTTAATTTTAAAATCTTCATCTGCTTGCAATCTTTCTGAAGCATAAAAGTATAAAGGCGGGCTTTGTCTCACCGCCATAATGGTTATGTTTTCATTATCCTTGAATTTCGCAGGCAGAAAAGCATAAGCGTTGGGATTATATAAAACAGCAGTAAGGGCAAAATCTTCGTCGTTCAATAGTTCGGGTACAACATGGGCTGTTACAAAAGAGTTTCTTTTGATCGCAAGGAGCAGAAATTCCCGATTGGTCCGTAGATCTTCAGGGACATCCTTAAGTAATTGAGGGTTTGCTACTATTTTTTCTAATTCTTGTATTTGATACTTATTCAGCATAATAAAACTCCGGAAACAGCAACACACGGGGACGAGTCAGACCATCCTTAAATTGCTTTTGCTAGTATAAATTGGGGAACAAAACTTCTTTTCTGGGTGAAATATTGGTATGGGTATCTTTCTTAGGTGGATTAAATTTACTGGCTGTGTATATTTTTAACACTTTAGCGGATTTGTCAAGAAAAATATTAACCAGCCTCTTTTTTTCGTGTCATTTAATGAGAGCCCGCAAGAACATATGAAGAATTTGTTCTGTGGGCCTGTTTGAAAGGAAGGGGAGCTTATTCTTCATCAAAAAATAAGACTTCACCTGATGCAACATCGTATAAACCGCCAACAATCTTAATGCTTTTTTCTTTTATCAGCTCTTTTAAGATACTGCTTTTGTTTATGATATTCTGAATGCTAATTTTGATGTTAATCCTGGCCACCTCATTTACATAGTCGAGATTACTCCCGTTTCGATTTTCCTTAAATGATTTTTCCAGGCTTATAGCAGGTTTTATTTTATCTAAAAGTTGCGTCAAATATCCTAATTGCGCATCATCGCAAGCTCCTTTTATGGCGCCACAATTGGTGTGCCCAAGGACGACAATGAGTTTGGAACCCGCTGCCTTACATGCAAATTCCAAACTCCCGATGATATCCTCATTAACAATATTCCCTGCAATTCTTATGCTGAAAATATCTCCCAGGCCTTGGTCAAATATTAATTCTGCTGGCGTTCTGGAATCAATGCAACTCAAAATAGCGGCAAACGGGTATTGCCCGTCAGCGGTCTCGTTTACTTGCTGCAGCAAGTTCCGGTTAAACCTCAAGTTTTGGATAAAACGTTGATTTCCATTCTTGAGTAAATTGATTGCTTCATCGGGAGTGATATTGACCTGATCTTCTTTTTTAAGTGTTTTCATTTAGAATTCCTTTTGGGATACGAACAAAACGCTCTCACCGTTTACTCTCTATCACAATCTCGCTATTGAGGCATCGAAGCTTGTTGATTCACTTCTTCTTTTGCATTTTCTGTTTCTTTTGCCGTTTGCTCTACCACAGGAAGTTTATCTAGAGCGGTACTTACCTTACTTATGGGTGCAGTGGTACTTTGTGGCACCTGCATTTCTATATCAGAAGAGTGCTCAACCGATTTTTTGGCCTCAGGTAATGGAATATCTTTATAGGCTATCCCGGCATCCAGTTGTTGGACAAGATTGGCATATCCCCCTTTTTCAAATTCTTTATTAGTCCGGGGATCTATGAGCTTACCTTCTTCAAATTTTGCAATCAAAATTCCTTTATCGTAAACGCCACCGTGGCCATTTTCTGCCAAATGTCTTACGAAGTCTTCTTCCGCATGGGGATCTTTGAATTTTATCCATGTGGTGCCATGTTCATCTGTTTCGCAGCAGTTGTCTTCTTCGTCAAAACCCGGATTTTTCTTTTTATATTTTTTAACCCATTCCTTATACATTTCCTCCACCGCTTGGGCTTGTTTTGCGTCTTTTTTACTTTCAAACTCAACGCTTCTTTCCGGATTTTGGGTATCTTGCATGGTTGTCTTTTGCTTTGCTAATTGATTCGCTTCCAACTCAGCTAATTGGTTAGCTTCTTTATTTTTTTTATTTTGCTCTTCAAGATCTTGCTGTGCTAAATCTTTTTGCGTTTTTTCACCTGTCATTTTTAACTACCTGCTTCTAATAACCATTATTTATGATTATATTCATTTAAAGATGGCTTATCCTATTTACAGCTCCGTTTTTTCATTAATTTAACAATAGAAGCCAGGGACTGGAATAAGCCATCCCTCTTTAGCTAACCTCTGATGTTTCTTGGATCATGACCATGACTATCCTTGGTTTCAATTCGACCATATTTATCATGAATAACTAATTCTGTATGTTCTTTTTTACTCAGCTCCCTTGCTTTATCCACCGCTTCTTTTTTTGATTTGAAATGGAGAATGGATGAATTGTGGGTTTGCTCAATATCCCATCCTCCCTGGACATTATGGACCACATGATGTTCTTTATTCATCTTAGTTCCCTCCATGTAAGTCTTGATGATCTTAAATACGCTCACCCTAATATTGTATTATAATAGACCAAATCATATTTTTTTTCTTTCCAGCCTCTAGCGCATGCCCCACCGAATGAGTTTTTTCATAGCAATTTAATTGATGAATAATCACCTTTTAAATAAAATTGCCATCCCTGGATAAATAAAAGAGATGCTATGCAAAGCCGTATTGAAATTACAGAATTAGAACGCGGTGAATTATTAAAACTTACCCTGAATAAGCTTGTTGAGTATAAAAAGGAAAATTCCAAGGCAGTTAGTGAAGAATTTAACTTTAGCCACTTACCTTATGATTTAGAAGATTTGGCTGATCAGGTTTTTTTAAGAGTCTATAAACCACTGCATGGAATGTTTCCTTCCTCTCATTATGTTTGTCATGTCAATACCATGATAACCCAAATAGAACAAAGAATGAGTAAATTTGAACAAAATAAACCCAAGATAGATGCAATAATCGAGCAGCTTGGGAAAGAAATTAATTTATCGATGACCGATATAAATACCTTGAAAAAATTTGCCTACGTTTTGCTTGATGAAGAACCTTACGCAGAATGTTTATTCATGACTGCATTGACAGTTCTGCAAGAAAAAAACCTACTTGCTTCTGACGAGTCCCAATCTACTGCAGCAATAAAATTAGTCGAACATGCATTCAAATGTTCTCTAGCAGATAAAACCGCCGGCGTCCCGAAACGCTATGCTTTTCTTTTGGCAGAAATTTATGCAAATGCAAGAAAAGAGTTAGTGGGCGTTGTAGCGTTTAACGCCGAAAAAGCTATATTTTATTTAATCGAAGCATGCAATCACGGCTCAGAAACTGCAAAAAAATTGCTCTCAGAAAGCGCTCCGGTATCAGCCTTGTTAAAAGTAAATGGTATTGATGAAAAGATAATAGTCCAATCTAAACCAAGTGGGGTATGCCAATTTGGTGTGTTTGCACAATCTGAAAAGCAGAGTTCAAGTTCAGCTTTAGAGGAAATTACCAATACTTATCCTCTATAGAACCATTGGTGATCTAAGGGGATGCTAGAAAGCTCCCCTTCCCGTCCGCACGCAAGCTTCAAATGTCACATCTTTATCGCCAGGATGGGTCCTGTGATTTATTGATTGTTATAAAAATTAAACTATTATAAAAATAAGGTTTGTTTGCATTTCGTTTGATGCACAATTCTGAGTTGCATCTGTAGAATTAAGGCTTATTCGAAATGACCCAATATGAAATTGGAGAATAGGCATGGATGCTCCCAACTTTTGTAAACACTGCGGAAATAAACTCTCAGCAGACGCTCAATTTTGCAGTCAATGTGGTACCCAAGTAGAAGCGAGCTCCATTTCTCCCCAAATAGAACAAACATTTCCCGGTAAAGAAAAACAGCAGAAATCCCCCATTACTGCTTTTGTCTTAGCCCTCATTTTTGGGACTTTTGGAATTCACCGATTTTATTTGGGGAAAATAAAATCGGGATTATTGATGCTGCTGACCCTAGGGGGGCTGGGCATTTGGTATTTGGTAGATTTAATCCTTTTGGTAACTAATAAATTCGAAGATAAAAATGGCAATTTGATCCTATTCACCAAAAATCCCTCTCCATTAAAGAAAACACTCATGGTAATCGGTGTTATTGCCGCCTGGTTTTTACTTTTTGTCGGTACGGTATTTACGATCGTTTTGTTCCTGACAAACAGTTTGATTTACCCCATTAATAATCAGCTTAAAGCATTAAAAACGGGTAATATTGAAAAGGCATACTCCTACACTTCAAAAGACTTCCAAAAAGCAACCTCTCTAGGTGATTTTAACAAATTTTTAAACCAGTACCCTTCTTTAAAAAGCAATGAAAGTACATTTTTTAACATACGAAGCATTGAAAATAATTTGGGATTTGTCAAAGGGACATTAACTGCAAAAGATGGAGCAAAAACTCCGATAGAATATCGCTTAATATGGGAAAATGGAGGATGGAAAATTTTAAATATCAAGGTAAGTTCTACGGGAGCAGGAATTGACATAAACCACACTGCCCAGAGTTCATCACCCACAGCTCCCCCTCCACAACTTAACTGGCTCAATTTCGATAACAAAGGCAACAGATACTCCCTTAAATATCCCAATAACTGGGAATACATTAAATCCGGTAAAGGAACGGTCATTTTTAGAGGCAAAAAAGATACGGATGCTTCTCATACAACGATCACTATCCAAACTCTTTTGACGAAAAAAAATAAGGGGAAATACTCAACCATTGCAGAACTTATAAATGATTTGAAATCCCAAATTTTTGCAAATACCTCAGAGTCTAAAGTGTTAGCTCAAGGAGAAATAGAACTCCCTCAAAATCAGAAGAAATTCCATGGAGAATATATAGTTTTCACTTATAAATACAAAAATAAACAATTGAAACAGTTGTTTACAATCATATTAAGGGACGATGGATTAGCTTTTTATACCTGGAGTTATACTTCGTTAATCACAGAATATGACCGCAACCTGCCTATTAACAAGGAGATGTATGAATCATGGACTATTTACTGATATCTTCTGTGTCCGCGGTAAAAGAGCATAAAGCTCCTGGTTGCACGCAACCAGGATTAAGTGCTTGCTCTTCAGGATCTTAATTCTTGGCGGAATGCATCATCCTTATACTCAAAATCTGACCTAGTAGCATTTATGGAAAAGAAAGAATTCGCGCTTTGCACAGGAGGCATGGGTGACGATTCAATTCGTGCCTCCCGGGTAGGCATGTTCTCAATTAATAATCGCGAGCTTACGTTGGGATATTCATTCTGGACAGGTGTCGCAACCTCTTTCCTCGGATCAGGTTTTTTTCCATCGAAGGCGGCTTTTAGGTGATTCGCTGCCCATTTCGCCAGATCCAACCCATAAATAGGAGAATTGAGAAGAGCCACTGAAGCTAATTTAACCCCCAAAAGCAGAAACATGCTTGCAATGCCAAGGAGCAAATCCGCTTGTTGCACCAAGCTTACCGCAGAAGTTATTGTCAAAAACACCGGTGCTAATAAAAAAGTGAGTGGACGAACAATAAAAAGAGATCCTATTTTATTGAAAAATCCCGCCGGCAAAGGGGCAGTAATTGATCTTTTGATTGCACTAGCTTGCAATTTGAAAAGGGTTAAATCATCGATGGAAATTTGATTCCTAACTGCCGCCTCAAATTCTCCTCGCTTCTTTTCTTTAATCCGTTCAAAATCACTTTTGAGAGACGCGTTATTATCTATTTCCTTGTTGGTTTTTTCAAGGAGATAATATTCTTTCATTTCCCCTGGACTCATTTTTTGAATCTTTTCTATGAACTCAGAAATCTCTTCTTTTTTATCTGTCGGAGCATCCCTTAATTGTTCTTGCAGCTCAATTAAAAAATCATTTTTCACTGTTGCTAAAAATTGCTCTTCAGCTTTACTGAAGCGCGCAGGCTCTTTTTTATAATCGTCAATTGTTTTGGCGAACTGTCCTCCAGTAAATAAATTGCATAGCGAGTTATTAATTTGACCTACCATGGAAATCAGTGCATAAATAACTATGCCCCCTACAAAAACACCTGCTGCTGTGAGGATTAAAGCAACATTAATTGCCCAGCTTGCCGCATTAACGATAGATTTAAATGGCCAGTAATATCGCTCAGACAGGTTAAAATGGTAATTAAATGATGCTGAAAATTTGTCCCATACATATTGCGCCGTTTTTAAAGGGTCAGACTCTAAATTTTTCAAAAGATCACTTTCTTCTTTACCTGCGGATATTATTTTAAAAATTTCATCTTGCAGCTTAACTTTTTCTACACCTGGAGAGACCTCTTTTTCCAACGCATTACGAGTCATCAGAAGCTCGTACATTTTGGGCTGAGCTTGTCGCAACTTGTCTGGATGAAGATGTAGGGACAACCTTATATATAATTTTTTTTCTTCACCCTTTTCCACAGAGGAAAATGCTTTATTAACGTGATTTTTAATTTTATTCAATGCAGAGGTATTATCTTGTGTCTTATCTTCCAACTCTGCGGTGATTGCCTGAATCAAATCTGTAACAATTTTCTCTAGGTTACTCATAAACCCCTACTTTTAATGAAATAATCAAATTGCACGCGAATAAATCACAGTGCCCCATGCGCTGGCATATTATGGCAAATAACGAGGGTGTAAATCCAGCAATTAATTTAGTTACCTGTTAGAGCCGTTTTCGTATTGGTTCTATGAGGTGCAAGTAATCAGCAAAGATCCCATATCAACTTTTGGTGTTTAATTATCTGCATTTACTCTTATGGACAGCAAAAAAAGTCTATAATAAATTCTAAAATTTCTAATGTATTGAAGTGAATCATCTGAAAATGAATGAAATTAGTAATTTTGCATTGCAGGCCTTAAACTCTGCCAATGATGGTATAACCATTGTCGATATGAAACATAAAAGCCAACCTTTGGTATTTATAAATTCATCCTTTGAACAATTAACCGGGTACCGTGCCGAAGAAGTAATTGGAACAAATTGCAGATTCCTCCAGGGTTCTTTACCCCCTCAACCGGAAACACTACTTATCCGCAAAGCACTTGGCGAACAAAAGAATTGTAGAATTATTTTAAAAAACAAAAGAAAGAATGGCTCGTTATTTTGGAATGAACTGAGCCTCGCACCAATCAAGGAAGAAAATAAAACCTTATCCTTTTATATTGGCATACAAAAAGACGTTACTAAAGAGATAAAGCATCATAAGGAATTTATGAATACCCTGGAACAAAATAAAAAAGATGCCATGTATGAAGCCATTTCCAGCTTCACTGATAAAGTGAGTCAACCCCTGACCGCTATTTCCATATACAGTAGAGCCTGCTGTCTTATTATGGAAAAAGAAAAACAAGACAGGTTAAAACTTTATGAGGGTCTTGAAAAAATTGAAGCACAATCCCTGGTTATAAAAGAAATAATGCAAACGGTGCATAACAATTTTAATGAATTAAATTTCCCGGTTGAACAACTCAATCCCAATAAGCTGATTGTCCAATTGGTCAATATAATTAAATACGCATGTCCCTACAACATTCAATTAACATTGGATCCTCAGTTGCCAGAGATAAAATTTAATCAGGAACATCTGTCTCAAATACTCCTTAATTTAATTCGTAACAGTACGGAGGCCTTCCAGCGAGCTTCACGATTGAAGGGACACATTGCCATCAGTACGGCAAAACAAACTGATTTTATAGAATTAACCATTGCCGATGATGGGCCAGGAATGCCTAAGGGGTTTATACATAAAGAACCAGGTACCTTTTTCACTTCAAAAACTTACGGTATAGGTACGGGTCTTGGAATTTGCAAAAAATTAATCCATTTGTACGGTGGGAGTATTTCCCTTAAAGAAATGAATACCGGATTAAAGGTCATCATTCTTTTGCCAATTTAAATTTTTTTTACATTGGAAAAGGTTAAATTTCTAATTAGGGCAGGAATAGTTTTCAGTTTAAGGCGAGTATGGGGATAAATAAAAGCCCCGTCAGAACCTGACGGGGCTTTCGAGATGTTACTTTATTAAGCCATAGCAGCGGCTTTTTTCTCTTTTTCTTTGGCAATTACTGCTTCAGCTACATTGTTTGGACAAGGAGCATAGTGAGAGAATTCCATTGAGAATTGTCCACGACCTGAAGTAAGGGTACGTAAAGTACTGATGTAACCAAACATTTCTGAAAGCGGAACATCGGCCTTAACGCGAACACCCGTTGCACTGGGTTCCTGGCCAGAGATCATACCACGGCGACGGTTCAAGTCACCAATCACGTTACCCACATCATCTTCGGTGCTGTACACGTCAACTTTCATGATGGGTTCCAGTAACTGTGGACCCGCTTTTGGTATTGACTGACGAAATGCGCCTTTTGCCGCAATTTCGAATGCAATTGCCGAGGAGTCAACAGCATGGTAAGCACCATCGGTGAGGTTAACCACAACGTCCAACACAGGGAAGCCAGCTAATGTACCTGAGTCCATCATTGAGCGAAAACCTTTTTCAATTGCCGGGAAGAATTCTTTAGGAACATTTCCACCCACAACAGAGGTAATGAACTTGAATCCAGTACCTGGCTCGCCTGGTTCAATCGTATAATCGATTTTACCGTATTGACCCGCTCCACCTGATTGCTTCTTGTGGGTATAGCTGTCTTGAATCGTTTTGGTGATCGTCTCACGGTAAGCCACTTGAGGTTGACCTACGATTAACTCAACATCGTATGTACGCTTTAGAATATCCACTTTAATATCAAGGTGTAATTCACCCATACCTTTAAGAATAGTTTCACCTGAATCCTGGTCAGTTTCCACTCTGAAGGTAGGATCTTCTGCAACCATCTTGCCAATGGCAATCGCCATTTTCTCAGTCGCACCCTTATCTTTTGGTGTGACAGCGATAGAGATAACTGGCTCAGGGAAAACCATCGCTTCAAGGGTACACTCATGGTTAGGATCACACAAAGTATGACCGGTACGCACGTTTTTCATACCTACAATCGCAATAATGTCGCCTGCTTCAGCGCTTTGTAATTCATTACGCTCATTTGCCTGCATCTCAACCATACGACCGACACGCTCAGTTTTACCGGTAAAGGAGTTAAGAATGGTATCCCCTTTATTGAGTTTTCCTGAGTATATGCGTATGAAGGTCAGGGCGCCAAAACGGTCATCCATAATCTTGAATGCCAAGGCACGGAATGGCTCATCAGCAGAAACAATAGCAAATTGGCCATTTGGATTACCTTCAACATCAGTCAACGGTTGTGGGTTCACTTCATGGGGTGCAGGCAAATAGTCAACTACTGCATCCAATAAGAGCTGCATACCTTTGTTTTTAAAAGCCGAGCCGCAATAGGTTGGGAAGAAGGCTAATTCAAGCGTACCTTTACGGATACAACGCTTAATGTCTTCGATTGAAGGTTCCTCTCCTTCCAAATAACCCATCAGCAATTCATCATCCATTTCCAGGGCAGTTTCAATCAATTGCGCACGATACATTTCAACATCGTCTTGCATATCAGCAGGTACATCAGTAATTTTGAAATTTTCTGGTTGGCCTGACTCGTCCCAAACATAGGCTTTACGAGTTAATAAATCGACCACACCAACGAAGGTGTCTTCAAAACCGATAGGCAGAGTCATAATTAAAGGATTTGCACCCAATACTTTCTTAATTTGCTCGGTTACTTTCAAGAAATTTGCACCAACGCGATCTAATTTGTTTACAAAAATCAAACGAGATACTTTTGAATTGTTCGCATAACGCCAGTTGGTTTCTGACTGAGGCTCAACACCACCAGAACCACAGAACACCCCGATACCGCCATCGAGTACCTTCAATGAACGATATACTTCTACAGTGAAGTCAACGTGTCCCGGGGTATCAATGACGTTAAAGCGATGCCCTTTCCAGAAACAACTCACAGCTGCTGACTGGATGGTAATACCGCGCTCCGCTTCCTGTTCCATGAAATCGGTGGTTGATTCACCATCGTGAACTTCGCCTATCTTATGGATTCTGCCCGTGAGCTTAAGAATACGTTCGGTAGTGGTGGTTTTTCCGGCATCTACGTGGGCGAAGATACCAATATTTCTATAAAGGTTTAAATCAGCCATAGCAACTCTTAGTTAAATTTAAATGGATAAAAAATTGTCACATATTGTACACTATTTTATCCGGATTTGCAGCAAAACTTGTTTTTTTTAGTCTTTTTTTTATAATTATTTTCTAAATACCCAAATCTCTATATGCCTAAACAGGCAAGTATGTCCTTCATTTTTCTAATTATTCTTTAAATAAAAACTGATTTGACAGCAAACAGGACAGTCACTCTCCAAAGATTCCTTGTTTTTTTGCCCCCTTTGGATAGGCCCATCTTCACCTTTTTATTTGACTTGATTCATGGATTTACTCAACAATGGCCTCCTTGTAACATCGATAAATTAAGGAGAATTATGATTGTTATCTTCGTTCATGGCTGGAGTGTCACCCATACCAATACCTATGGGGAGCTTCCCCAATGGCTTCAACATCAAAGTAAGGAAGGGAAACTGGGTATCAAGGTGGGCAATATCTACCTTGGGCACTACATAAGCTTTAACGATGCGGTAACAGTCGATGATATAGCACGCGCATTTGATCATGCCGTGCGGGACGAACTTGCTGACAAGCTGCAAGATGGTGAGCGTTTCGCCTGCGTTACTCACTCTACCGGGGGACCCGTAGTCCGCAAATGGATGGATTTATACTTCAAAAATAATCTTGCAAAATGTCCTTTGAGTCATCTTATCATGCTGGCTCCCGCCAACCATGGTTCTGCACTGGCGCAACTGGGTAAATCCCGGTTAGGGCGTATAAAATGTTTTTTTGAGGGCATTGAGCCCGGGCAACATGTTCTTGATTGGCTTGAGCTTGGAAGCAACATGAGCTGGCAACTAAATGAGAGTTGGCTGGATTATGATTGCACTGCCCATGGCATTTATTCCTTTGTTCTTGCCGGACAAAAAATTGACCGCCAGCTTTATGATGCCCTTAATTCTTACACGGGAGAGGCCGGCTCCGATGGAGTAGTGCGCGTAACCGCTGCCAACATGAATTACAGTTTATTAAAATTGCATCAGGAAGGAACTAATGGCGAAAGTCTGGTTGTCGCCAAAATGAGACGCACCCAGCCAATGGCCTTTGGGGTTCTGCCCGGATGTTCCCATTCGGGGAATAAAATGGGAATTATCCGCAGTATTACCCTCGCCAATGCAGCCACCCATCCCACGGCGCTCTGGGTCTTGCGCTGCCTGCAGGTAAAAAATCGTGAGTCTTATACTCGCCTGGCTAAAGAGCTGGATAAGCTGACGCAAGAAACCCAGAAAAATGAGCATGTTGAACGGGTGAACACACTTATCTATAACCGGGAATATATTACCAATCGCTACTCTATGATTATATTCCGGCTTATTGATGACCGGGGCAATCATCTTGACGATTATGATCTGTATTTGACTGCCGGCCCCCAATACAGTGAGGATGCACTCCCTACAGGGTTCTTCGTAGACCGGCAACGAAATCAGCTTGACCGAGGCAAACTGACTTATTTCCTTGATTACGATGTCATGGAAGCAGGAATTAATACCCCCCAGATGAAAGGCAACCTGGGGTTTCGGATTAAGGCACACCCTCAAGCGAATAACCAAGCCCTTGCTTATTACCGGTTACTTGATTTTCACTCTTCGCTCGCTGACATTAATAAAATCCTGCATCCAAATGAGACAGTCATGGTTGAAATCATGTTACAACGACGGGTAGATAGAAGTGTCTCACGGATCACGAACAACCTCACACCAGCAAAAATCAGTGCCGAACCCCTTGGCAAGATGGTTGACTGAGGCTTTAACTTTATGGTGGCTGATGGTATTCAGCCCTATCTTAGTTTATGGAAAGGACATGGCCTCCATAATCGTTCCTGTGCAATTCACTTTGATGCTGTTTGCAGGATGAGCGAAAGACAACTTTACGACCACATTGATCAAAATAAAGCAAATTATTATAATAGTCGTCCAACTTCAAAGAGGCTATTGATGTGCTTACCAAATTTGAAACCAATTCCAAGTATCCTCAACCCCGGTTATTTATAAGAACAGACAATTCACCCTCTGTCTTATGCAAAAAATTTGAGAAATATAAGGGAAGTCCTGCCACCCATATGAATCTAAAAGGCCTTGATGAAGGCGGATATACCGATTCTGGTTATTTGAGCACTTTTGAATACAGATATGGATTAGGATTAAAGTCAGTTCTGGGTTATGGTGCATTCCATTACGTCCATTTTATTTTTTTAAACAAGGAAATTGCCGAAGTTTCTTACTTAACAGGGGGAACCTGCGGATTGACACATGATGGAGAGCAAACTCTTTTAATCAATAAAGAAGGAAGCGTGTGGGAAATTCCATATTATCAACAGGAGATTCCTCAGATTTTCTTTACTCAAGGGGTAGAGGTAGAATTAGGTTCCTTAAACACTCGTTCTGATTATGAAGTTTTATTAGGTGGAAATTGGGGTGATTTTGCCGAAATCATCAGTGTCGAAAAAAAATTTGCCCACGAATTATTAAAAGAAGCCCCGGGAAAAAATGAAGAAGAGTTCTATCAATTATTAGTACAAAATAAATTAATTCCTTACAAGGCTCAAAAAAATGAATTGCAGCAAATTCCTTTTGAACATCGCTGGAATGCTGCATTTGAAAAAGCCAGTTTAATTAACTGGTGGAATTGTGTATCCACCGATAAAGAGCAATTACTTGTTTTTACCCAGAGAGAAAACTATCCAAGACCTGATGATTTCAACTTGTTAAAAGAATTACAATGTTTACATGCCAGCAAAAACAAGCTAGAACAACAATATCCTGGAATGCAGGAGTACTTTAGCCAGGTGCAGGAGGTCATTTGTAAATACCAGGCGCTTAGCCGCATATATACAATGTATGAGAATGAGAAACAGGCCTTTTTACGTGTTGGCTTAGGTAATATCCTCTCTGACACGTTTCAGCAGCAACTTAATGCTAATACAGTGCTTCAGTTATGCAATGAGCTGGATGTTTATTTAGATAATTTAAAAAATGAATTCAAACTGTGTCTGCTTATTAGGAAGATTGCTTCTCTGCAACTTACCCTGGCGGTTAAAGAAAGTATGTTTCCGGGCTGGACATCGTTGGGGTTACTACTTGAGGAAAAGTGCAAAAAGAATTGTGCCAATTCGAATCATGTTGGAAATTTGCATGAGCTCATATTCTTTTTCCATCAAAATACACTCGATGTTAAAGGAGTATTAACCCAACTCAGTGTACGATTCAATGCCTATGAATATCGGCAACATTATACTATGTCCTTACCAATAGTAAGTTTTTGTAATGCAATACAAGAATCAGAACTACCCACTAAAGAGTTGGCGAAGTGGTTAAGGGATTTTTATATTGATTATGCTATTCACTTTTTTCAATCCACTGACGATTACCAAAAAATAAATGAATACGGCAAATTAATGGATGTCCTTCTCGATAATTTAAAAAACCTGCATGATTCCATGATCAAGCTGGTAAATGGGAAAAAGCTGGAAAAGACACTGAAACATAACTTCCTGCGTGAAATCCAAAATAACATCATGTTTACCCTCATGCATTTTAAAAAGGTAAAGGAGAGTGATCCTCACGCTGCAGGACAGGAAGTACTCGATAAAATAAAAAAATTATCTCGGTGGGCAACGGTTATTTCTACAGGAAAATACAATTCAATTTATTCAACAAGTGCGCGTATGTTCTATGAACCTTTTAATAATCAGAAAAGAATAGTGTTACTGGATCAATTAGAACCTCCTTCCCAAAAGAGCAAGATCCAATAGTCCATAATCCCCCACTCCTAGCTTGGTCATGAAAATCTATCTTGCTTTTCCTAAATCCAGTTTTCATTGGCTGTGAAGGCAATAGTTAACCAACGTTCCGGTGTGTCTTTGCCAATGGCCAAGGCTATTTCATTTCGAATTGCATCCAGGGTTTGAATATTTGCAATAGGATAGTCGTGGGGTATTACAATATGGATTTCAATAAATTGGGCACGACCGATTTTTGCAACGTAGCTGGTATAAGTCTTTAAATCATGCTGTTTGATAAGCCCATCTAAAAATCCCCTTATTTTTTCATCAAGATCTAAAGGAGCTATAAGAAATATGTCTCGCAGGGCATCCCGAACTGCGCCCATAGGCACAAAAATCAAACAAGCAGAAAGAACGGCTAAGATGAGCGGATCAATATAGGGTGTGGCATATCCGTACACGCCATTATCCAACCAGGCTGCTATACCAAATGCCAACAGGAGGGAAGATGAAATTAATGCCGACATTAACCAGCTTTGGATATCTAAGCGCAAGAATTCGGATTTAATTTTACGGTTTTTTTTAAGCAAATAAAAATACATGCCGGTCGATAAAAAAAATACCAAGAGAGCGAAGACAAAAGCTAAATCAAAATTCAGTTCATGCCCTCCGGACATTAAACCGCCGATCGCATTGACCAACGCATAAGTACAAAGGAGGATTAGTATGCTTCCATTCAAAACGAGTACCATGGGCTCGACATGCCAGAAGCCATATTGGAATCTCCGATTTCCCTTGCTGGTCAACAGACGGGTAACAAAAAGGGCAAGAACTGACATGAAGGTATCTACCATATTAAACATACCGTCAAAAACAATAGCCAGTGACCCTGACAACAACCCAAACAAAATTCCTACTATCGCCAAGAGAAAGGTAACCGCTATTGAAATTTTAAGGGCTCGCCGTTCATGAAACCCATCTGCTATGTTCATGGAAGATATCCTAGTACAAATAGTACATTATTGACCAAATTGATATGGAGCTTCAACCGCACGCGTAATTTGATTGCTTGCCATCAGAATTTTTTGGGAATCTGCACCCATAAATAGGTTTCAACTTTCCCAGGCTTGAAAAAATGGTTGAAGGTTTTTTTTCATTTTTTATATATTTTAAAGCAAAGTATAGCATTTTATAATAAAACATAATATTCTTGCGGTTTTGGAGAAATTATGGGCATTGTAAAAATTTCTGATGAGTTGCACGAAGCAACCAAACTGATGGCAAGAGCAATGAGTCGCTCAATCAATTCTCAAGCAGAATACTGGATTAGGATAGGAAAACTGGCAGAAGAAAACCCTTCTATCACTTATTCCGAGATCCTCAAGATTTTGATAAACCAAGCATCAATAGGTGAAATAAACGATGTTAGTGAAGACGCCTGAGGAAATACAAAAAATGCGGGTGGCGGGGAATTTGGCCGCATCCGTACTGCACATGATTGCACCTCATGTAACTGAGGGGACCAGCACCAATGAGCTTGAGCGAATTTGCCGCCAATACATACTCGAAGAATTGAAAGCCATTCCCTCTACATTAAATCATTATGGATTTCCTGCATGCATTTGCACGTCCATAAATCATGTGGTCTGTCATGGAATACCTTCCGACAAAAAGCTTAAAGATGGTGATATTATCAATATCGATGTGACGGTACAAAAAAACGGTTATATCGGCGATACCAGTAAAATGTTTCTCATTGGCAAGGTAAAACCTTTTGCAAAAAAATTAGTAGATGTAACCCAGGAATGCTTGTATCAAGCCATATCGATCGTGCGCCCCGGAACTCACCTTGGGGATATCGGGAATATCATCCAAAAACATGCTGAAAAACATCGGTATTCAGTCGTACGTGAGTATGGTGGTCATGGAATCGGTAAATCAATGTGGGAAGAACCGGAGGTAATGCACTATGGCAAACCCCACACCGGGTTAAAATTACAAGCAGGCATGACCTTCACTATCGAGCCGATGCTCAATTTGGGAAGCAAAGAAATCAAAACTTTAGGAGACGGCTGGACTGTCGTCACCAAAGATCACAAATTATCTGCGCAATGGGAGCATACCATTTTGGTAACCGATACCGGGTATGAGATATTGACCCTAAGACCCGATGAACAATTAAGTATTTAACATTATAAAAAATTGAAATCCATTGATTCCTGGTTGCAAGCAACCAGGTTTTCCAAAGATTTTGCGATTTAATTCATTGCAGTAAGGATCCCTATTTATAACTGCCGAGATCAAATCGATAGATTACACCCAAATTCGCCATACTTGCCAGGAGGTGTTTGCCCCAATTACTGTTATCAGTTGATGCGGTAAAGCGATATGCGGCGTTGGCTGCAAAATTCTTCCCAAAATTATAAGTCAATCCTGCAGTCCCCTGATAAGCAAAAGAGTCTTGATCCACATTAAAATGGGGGCGTTTAAAACGGCTTGTACTGTTTAAGGTGGCGTGCATAAAAGCATAGCCGATACCTACCCCAAGAAAGGGAGAAAGTTTACCTACTCCAGCAAAATCATAATAAATATTTGCCATCAGGATATTTGCTCTGGTCCCTCCATCAATATCCAATGCTTTTCTATGGTTTACACTGTATTGATTGGTATCCGCATATAAGTATGTGTATTGGAATTCATAACGGATAGGATTGCTTTGATAGCCTATGCCCCCACCAGCATTATAGCCATAACGATAATGCACGTCCGAGAGCAAATATCCATAATAAAGTCTTTCTACATTGGAAGGTAGGTAAGTGTAGCCGCCAAAGCCGCTGGCATACCAGCCATTAACAGTATTCGAAGCAGACACAGCCCCAGCGAATAATATAGCGGTAGTAAATAATGCACGTCTCATGACATTCCTTTGTTGTTCTTTTGGGTAATGTTAGCGAGTTAAATTAAATTTGCAATCCTTTTATCTCAAACTGTCGGAAGTCGATAAAAACAAACCTCTTTTGTTGTTCCATTATGTTTAAAATCAAGGCATTGGCATTATTTACCCTTGATTTATCAAGCTTGACGATACCTATCTGTTTGTTATATTCATGTAAGTTAGTACCCCCATTAATGAAAAAGATGATTACCCTTTTTAAACGCCTGCAGCTAGATAAAGAATTTTTTTCTCGTCCCCCAGATCCGTCCCATATTTTTTATGCGGGGAAAACAGCAGTTAATTGTAAAGCGGATTCCTTTTCTATTAATTCTTTATCCACGTTTAAAGAATTATTGGATCAGGAAAAAGAAACCATTTTCCGTTTTTTAGTGGATACCGGAGGTAAATTGTGGTTCGCTTTTGAAACCCGGCCTGGCAATAATGCACCCAAGCATTTTCAAATGACTGGTGACCCTTTCGAAACAGCATGCTGCCTGACTGCAGGAAATATAAAATTTAAAGCAAAAACAGGAGCGGTTTTGAAGAATATTAGCCATCGCAGCGGCGATTTTCATCCCTCCTTTGTTTCACTGCGTTGGATGATGGCAATTCTTCTTATCAATGAAGAGTTCCTTCCATTTAAGTTGCCCAGGTTTATTATAATTAAAGAGATAAAAAACAAGAAAATTTATAAACATGTCTGGAGTTTAAAAAGACTCAAGAAATGGTTGAATAGTTTTGCACATGAATCCTACATAAAGTCATTATACCAACCTAATCTTGGCAGCAAAACAGTACATTATGAATCGACAAGACACAGCACCGAATCCTCCCCTATTACCCTATTGACTGAAAAGGTAATCCCAAAGCATCCTGAAGCAGTCAATTATTGATGGCCTGAAGAATGATTGGCGAATACAAAAACAGTAGATAGGTTATCTGCTCTAGCATTAAGGATTTTGTAAACCTGGTTGCAAGCAACCAGGTTAGCAGGACACGATATAGCTTTAAAATTTAGCTTCATCTTAGGGATTAAAAACCACCTGGGAGATTGATAGCTCCAGCTTTATCCGGGGTTGCAGGCGTTGAGTTAATATAACATCCTTTAGATTTGTCATTTATTATGCTAACCCCCCCATCATTACCAATCGCTAAAGTACACAGGTCACTATTACTTCCGGCAATCGTCATTACTGAAGATCCAGCAATGTTTTTCACCAGACAGGCAGGATTTTTAGTGATTGGATCCGGACAGGTTATACTGCTATTTATCAGCACAGGTTTAAACGGATAACCCACATAGATCATGTAGGAAAATTGGGTTACAGGAGGAGAGGGATCCTCATTACCACAAACACTTACTTTTATTTCGCCCGGTTGTATGTTCTCCAAACTGCAAACCAAACTTCCCTGGTTATAAAAATTAACCTGTTTCGCAGACGCTTCATTGTTATAAGCCGCCACATAAGTACTATCCCCCGCCCCAAAGACAGCATATGCGGGAGTGTCTGCGCTCAGTGACGTATTTAAAGGTCCAAGTGCCTTCAAATTTTGAATCCAGTAAAAAATACTGGGTTTGGATTCACCTGGATCAGGGGTATGGGCTTGTGCATCGAAATATTGTGTATAGTATTGCGATGCTTTCAGAGGATCACCTAAAGCCAGGTATTTCAACAAGGTACCACAATAAGCAGAATTTGCTGCATCGCCAGAACAGGGATTTTTAGCATCTTCATTGTAGACTCTGGTTACAAAACCTGGATCATAGCCCAGATAGAAGGATCCCGCATTTATAGGTAGGGTATTGGATGCCAGATTTTGATAATAACAAGGTTGACCCGCGCAGAAATAAGTTGAGCGATCCAGCTTGCCACCCCAGACATTGCCAACCAGTAAATAGTTTTGTCCGGTAGTCGTGTTTGACCATCCCGTTGGGAAAACACCTGAATCCGGATTCTGGTTAAAATGATAGTGATTTAACCCCTGTTCTTCCGTAGTATAAAGATACAAACCTGTTTCCACCAAGGTTTGAGGAGAAGTAGTATCTCCATCAAAATGAACCCCTTCCGTATTTAAACCCCATAGAATAATCGCCTGAGCCAAATTCATAAATTCAGCGCTGTCTTCCTCATTCACATTATCAAAGCTATAAGGCATTCCTAAAGCTGAGGATAAACCCGCGTAGGGATCAAAGCTTCGGAAATGGGGGAATCGGGTTGCTCCTTCATCTTGCTGATATCTGTAATCGCAAATATCGCGAATGAGCAAATTAACCATAGCACCATAATTTTGAGCCCATTCTTTATCGAATTGTGCAATGGTTGCGGCAGCATCCAATAAATAGCCCCAGTGAAACGGATGATCCGTTAAGGTGGTCGCGGTAAAAAAGCCACTAGGAAATCCCATCATTGTATACCATTGGCTGTTATAGGAATAAAACCAGCTTCCCTCCGGCCGCGTACAATTGGTAGATCCATCCGGGCAAGGATCGGTATAATTTAACCCTGTCAGGAAACTGGTAACCTGATTCTTCAAGTTAGTCAGCATCTCATCTCGAATCTTCTTATATTGGGGATTTGGAGTTGAAGTTCCCATTAACACATTGGCTATTTTTATAAGTTGCGCTTCCCTGCTTAACAATTTGCCTGTTGCATAGGTATCAGTCCAGGGATTTTTGGCATCCAGGTGGGGATCAGGAGGTAATGCGAAGGAATAACTTGCGATTTTATCCAGATCAGCCTGGCTAAGACGATTCGGCAATACCGGCAAAACTCCATGAAAGCCTACTTCGGTAGAAAAGGAAGAAGTTTCTCCGGATATTGCAGGGACCACATAAGCATGCATGGTACCTTTCAAAGTCTTGACAGTACCTTGATTGCCCGCACAATTATCCTGGAACAAACAGTTCGCTTTCTCACTACTGCTCATGTTTTTAATTTGCCAGGGATAGAGCAGAACCAAAGGTTGTTTTTTTAATGCAGTATTCGCATAAACTGTTTGTGAATCGAAATTAAAATGGGTAATCACTTTAGCGTTATTTTTATCGTATTCATAAGTGATGCTTGTGTTTTTGATATACGTATAAGCATAAGGCTTGAATTGGCTTGCCATCGTAACTGCTTCTGAATCAGAAGAAGCAGGAATAACAGCCAAAGAAAAATAACGATTTATTTCTGTGGTATTAATTGAAGTAGCAGGAACAATAACCCCGCTCCCCCCCTGATTTACCGGGACGATTACCGCACCCGCACTGGTTTTCCAGGGCGCAATTGATGCATCAGGATTTGTAAAATAAGCGTAATAGCGATAGCGCTGATCAGACGCATTCTTTGTTTTAAAAACACTCAAACCTTTTTCCTGGCTTAATAGTTTTGCATCCTGCGAATTAGTAAACTGCAGATAAGCAGCATTTTGATTGCTTTTCTTCTCGACAAAAATAAAAGGAGAACCTTCTACTACACTGGCAGCAAGGAGAGGAGAATTATTGCGCGCCCAACCCACTGTGACCATCCAATCAGAATAATCAGCAACTAAAGGGGCCGTCCCCATCAAATCACCTGTGGTCAGTGTAACATCGAGCGTATTATCATATCCACGGTCGACATGGACATTATCCACTTTGGCATTTTGCAAAGGAATTCCTAAAGAAATCCCTTTTTCTGTCAAGCGCACAGTAAGTGGATTAGGAATTAACAATAAGGGATTCAGATAATCACTATCTTGAATTTGTCCGGCAGCTTTATCGACGGCAAGCATGGGGGTCCACCATTGCCCCGTAGTGATTGGTTTGTTCCCCAACCCAAATTGGCTCCCTTGAAATACAGATTTTAAGGTCGAATAGTTGTTTATAAGCGGATAACCTGCATCTTTCGAAACCCGGCCTGGATATTTTTGTGCAAGCTTTTTAATTTGTTGCTCGTCATAATAAATGCCTTGACCCAGCTGTGTAGCTCCATGAATGATCTGACTATTTGAAAGAAAAATTGTTGTTGCAAGAAGGAAATTTTTTGTTGTTGTGTTTAAATTATTGATCTTCCTTATCATCGATATCTTCTCCTGTTTTTGAAATAAAATTACATTGATTCGAATGAATCACTTTTCAGAATAACTGTATTTCGTGAGGAATGCACTTGAAAAAACCTTTAATCACAGCTCACAAGGCAGATTGCATGGTTGCAAAAAACAAAATTCCTTATATTTTTCATAGGATTATTCAGAGAACTCCTGCAGGCGCAAGCTGGGCTAATAAGTCACTTCGGTCCATTAAGGAATATGCAGTGCGAATTTTTAAAAGAAATGAATTTAAGCAGTAAATTTGCTATTGAGCAATAATTGACTGTACAAGATTCCTCACTCCACCGTATCGAGCATCTTACAATCAATTATCATGGTTTGTCGGTTCCAACCTTGTTGCCGGCTTTTTAAAGGGAGATGTATTTTGCTGATCCGGCCTTTCTTTATCGTTAATAATATGCTCCCCCATTATCCGACTGAATTTCAATATTCAGCATTCGACAAGCATTGAGGATTTCTTCAACGCATAACTCATTATCATTGGTATAATAATCAAAATCTCTTTGGATGTTGCTACTGACAGAATGTAACGAACAACCATAGATTGAAGAAACTGCACTATTTCTTCCGTCTGAAAGACTCACTCGGACAACCCGCCCATAGTTGGTGGATAGAGAACAGCTCATTCCCGGATTGTTAGAAAAAATCGAATTTAAAAAGAAAGAATTAAAGCACTGGCAGGCAAACAAATTGCTATTGGCAGTTAAAAACACTGCCATCGCAGATAGTAGCAAAGTACGTTTTGAAGTAAGCATATGCTTTAATCGTAATCAAATCCATTTTACTAATTATAGAACAGCACCAATTATTCTTGCCCCCCTGTTTTTCCTAATCCTGGCGCAAATAACGCGGATACGTTCACCGGTTTATCCCGACTCAAAAAAACAGATAGTCTATAATAATTAAAGCGTAATAAAAAAATTAAGGACCTGAAATGAGATTCGATTCATTTATCCATAGTAATCACTTCTATAGAAGAATTTTGGAAAATATTCTACTAGAACAAATTCCTATAAGCGATATTTGAAATGTATCGAATATTTCAAAAACCACTTTCAATAAAAAACAAAGATATCTTTGATAAATTTAAATCTGAAATAAAACGGGAACAGATTAAATTACTTTATCAACAAATTCCGATTGCCATTATCGGAGAAAGCTTGGCTGCTGTGTTTCTTGGAATGGCCTTGTGGCATGTTATCAATAATACCCTGGTCCTTATTTGGCTTTTTTATATTCTTGTATTTTCAGATCTTTTAAAAATTCCTCTCCTTTATTTCTACCATACCAAGAAAGAACTTTTTTCGGATAAAGATTGGCTCAATTTAATTTATGCAGGCATTTTCATATCAGGTGTGGCATGGGGGATAGCAAGTTCAATTCTTATTCCAACAAATAGCACCCCCCATCAAATTTATGTAGTATTTATGATTACGGGAGTTACTGCTGCTGCAAACGTCCTTTACTCACCAGTACAGCTTGCTTATTTATTTTTTCTTTTTCCATCCTTTGGTCTTTTCACCCTATGGCTTTTTTTACAGGGACAAATCTATGTGCTCTTGGGAATTTGTGCCCTCATTTACATTTTTGTCATGTTATTCGTTTCCTATTATTTCAGTCAGCAGTTGATATCAACACTAGCCATGCGTTTTAAAATAACCAATCTCAGCTCCGTAAAAATGTCGCTTGAAGAAGAAGTCTCTACGCGGACCGAGGAATTGGAGAAGCTTCTAGCGCTGACCAAATCCACATTGGAATCAACTGCCGATGGCATTTTGGTGGTGAATTTGAAAGGAAATGTCGAGTATTTCAATCAACAATTTCTGGATATGTGGAATATTCCCCCAGACTTTATCAAAGAACATAATGATGAAGAAATTATAAATTTTGTGGTGAATCAAGTTAAAGATCCTGATACTTTCGTTAATAAAATCAAGGAACTTTATAATCATGATCAAGAGAGCTTTGATGAGCTTCATTTCAAGGATGGAAAAATATTTGAGCGCTATTCAAAACCCCATTGGATGTATGGACAAATTGTCGGACGGGTATGGAGCTTCCGCGATATCACATTAAGAGTTCGTTTATCTTATCTGGCAAACCATGATGCACTGACTGGACTCCCCAATCGCACATCCCTTTACGAGCGCATCGAGCAAACCATTAACTATGCCCAGCGAACGAATTCCAGCCTTGCAGTGTTTTTTATAGATGTCGATGAATTTAAATTGATTAACGATAATCTGGGCCATGATGCCGGAGATGAGCTGTTGCAAAAAATAGCCTTGCGCTTAAAAAAATGTGTCCGTGAAAGTGATACCGTAGCTCGTTTTGGCGGTGATGAATTTGTCCTTTTATTTGTGACCAAAAGCCATAAAAATACACTTCTCATAGCTAAAAAAATTCTTGATAAAATATCAAAACCATTCAAATTGACTGCTCAGGAAGTAATCGTCACGAGCAGTATTGGAATCAGTGTCTATCCTAAAGACGGATCAGATACCACCACCTTGCTTAAAAATGCAGATATGGCCATGTACCTTGCGAAGAGAGATGGGCGAAATAATTTTCAATTTTACAATGGTGCTATCAATGAACAGTCTTCCAGGCGTTTGTCCATGCAGACTCGCATCTACAATGCACTAAAAAATCAGGAGTTTTTTATCCTCTATCAACCCATATATGATTTAAAAAACATGCGCCTCATAGGCGCTGAGGCTTTGCTACGTTGGAAGCAGCCAGATTTGGGAATTCTGATGCCCGATGACTTTATCCCTATTGCAGAAGAAACCGATTTGATAAATCAATTGGGTGAATGGGTTTTTCGTCATGCCTGCTTCCAGAATAAGACCTGGCAGGATATGGGATTACCTCCAATTTGTATGGCAATCAATGTTTCCTGGAAGCAATTGAAAAAAGATAATTTCATTCAAATTGTTCAAAATGCAATAACAGATTCTGGGCTTAGCTCGGAGTATTTGGAAATTGAATTTACTGAAAGCACGGTGATGAAAAATTCAGCCAAGATTGACACCGTCTTGCAAGAAATATCCCGTATGGGAATCCGCATGTCCATCGATGATTTTGGAACAGGCTATTCAAGCCTCAACTCGTTAAGATCATTTCCTGTAAGCAAATTAAAAATTGACCGGGGATTTGTAAGTGGGTGTACAACCAATGGCAACGATGCATCCATCGTTGAAACAATAATTTCTCTCGCCCATAGCTTAAAACTTCGTGTCTTGGCTGAGGGCGTTGACTCTACGGACAAAGCCTTTTTCTTGAGACAACTTCATTGCGATGAGGTTCAAGGTTTTTTATATAGCCCCCCAATAGAACCCCAAAAAATGGTTGAACTCCTTAAAGCGCCCCCATCAAGCAAACATAACCGGCGTAGCCTGGTTGCCCGCAACCAGGATTTCCGTTAAACAGTTTAAAATTGAATCCCTATCCAAGTTATTACTACCTCTCATCTTAATCTACCCTCTATTTAGCTCTTCATGAGCCCATAGGGGAAAGAGCGAAGGCACTTCCATCTACTATAATAGATATAGGTAGCAATAGGAGGTATTTTGAAGATGAGCAAAGAAGCAAATACCTGGATGGAAATGATGAGCAAACTCTTTCAATCCATTTATGGCGGCATAGCAGACATGGATACTCGAGAAGACTCCAAGCAAAATGCCCAGGATAATACTTTAGACGATTCAGATGGCCCGGAGTTATCTACAGGTTTGAACTCCACACTTCCCAATAATCTTTTAGGAGCAAACGCCCTGAACAATCTAGAAACCAATTTATCAGCATCAGAAGAATTATTAAGTAAAAACAAAAATCAAGAAGATGAGGAAGAGGATGAGGAAGAAGAACAAGAAAATAAACAAAGAAAGAAATTTAAAATATAATTCCTGAACATTTTTATCGCTAAAGTAGTTTTTTCCACTCCTGATAAAATTCCCAAAAAAAGAGGTCTTTGTAAAACTGTTGTTGATAAAATTTACGGTGCTTATGACGAAGACTTGCATTGATAGAGTAAGATTCCTCAGCATTACCCGATAAATAACGGACAAAAGTGAAGGGATTTGCCGCCCTTTACCTCTGATTATCCCGCCTTCTCCCCCGAATACTCGCAATTAGATTATTCATTATTGAGGTAGGGTAATGCCCAAGCGATCATCCCAACCCAAAGGAATCGATAGTAAAAATAATGTAAAAATTGCAGCAAGTAAGAACAAATCAAAACGGTTTCCCTTAAAATATTTTTATTATAGAAATTTGCAATAGGTTTTCTTTATGAAAAAAGACAAAGAACTGCATCAGTCCATTTCTGAAGCAACCCCAGTAGGCGACCTGACTTCCTCAGCTTCCATCACATTACACTTGTTAAACAAAGAAAAAGAAAAAATGAAAGAGATTGAAAAAAAAGAATCGGATGCTGAAGCTGTAAAAGTACGCTGTCGGGTTTGTTTCAAGGAAATAGCGCCAACACCCCGCTGCTTTGGACACGGAGGAGGAGGCGGCGGAGGAGGTGGGGATGGCGGTGCTGGTAAGGACGCCGAGGAAAAAAGCCAAGGCCAGGACAAATCACCAACTTCATCAGGAAAAATAATTGAAACTTCGGATGGGTTGAACGAATTTGCGTCGATAGGAGAAAACGAAGACTTTAACTCTGCTTCCGATTTTGATCCGGATTTAATTTCAGAGTTGATCGACAAAGGACTATTGCTGGTTGATAGTGACCGCGAATCAATGACTCTCATTATCAAATTGCTTTGTGAACCTAATGAATTAACGGAGGAACAACGAAAAGAGTTAAAAAAATTCATGGAAGCAATTTTAAGAGAATTCAATAACTTAAAAGAAGAAAACAACCTTCCTGAGAATTGCATAACAATTATTCGAGATGAAAAAGGAAACATTTCCTCTCTTCGTATCACTATGCCCACATTAGCCTTATATGACGCATTAATCCAGCGGCTAGCGAATAATTTAGTGCCGATTCCCAGCTTAAACGCACAACAAAGAGATGATGCTGCAATAGACCGCAGTCTTGCTCTAAATCCTTTTTCCAAAGAACCGAGGCCATCTAATAAAACCATTAAAGAAGAAGAGTTAGCGCCTGAGAAAAATTTAGCTGCTGTAAAAACGGAACCTGAGGAAGAGGAGCAGGTCATTTTTAACCCCTCTCCCTTCACTATAAAATATTGGTAAATTGCATAGCGTAGGCAGTGCGTTTAAAGAGGAAAATCTTGTGCTTATATTCAGGGACCATTAATGCTATTTGGCTGACTGACCATTTGTAACTTACATCCTAAAGTTAACCCTAATTTAGGCTTTTATAACAGGATTTTCCTAAAACGGTGGAGTATTATTCACAAGGATTTTATCCTACATCGACCCAAAACCGTGAAATTTCCATGGTTTTATTAAGCTTTTCCCTGATTTTAAATGCCACAAAAATAATGGTATATATTACTCCTATTAAATTTTTTCATGGACATTTTAAATTTACCCTTAAGGATAAGCATGATTCCTCCAGACAAACCAGAAGATGAAACTGCACGTTTAGCAACACTTTATAAATTACACATACTCGATACGGAGAAAGAGGAACGTTTCGATAGAGTAACTCGTATTGCATGTAAACTTTTCGGAGTTCCCATCTCTGCAATTTCTTTTTTAGAAACTGAGCGCCAATGGATGAAATCCACTCAAGGATTTGATATCAAGGAGGCTCCACGCAAAACCTCATTTTGTGGTCATGCTCTTCTTTCAGATGAAATTATGATTGTTGAAGATGCAACCAAGGATAAACGATTTTATGACAATCCCTTTGTCCTGGGTGAACCACATTTCAGGTTTTATTTAGGGTGTCCTTTAAAAGTCAAAGGACATAATGTAGGGGTCATTTGCTTGATTGATGACAAGCCTAAATCGAAAAAAGAAGTCGATCAAAACATGGTTTACGATCTCGCCAAAATGGTAGAAACAGATTTGGAACAATTTCAAATTTCCCTAACTGATGAATTAACTGGTTTATCTAACCGAAGGGGATTTTTAAAACTGGCCAACTATTTATTTAAAAAATGCCAACGGGAAAAGCAAATTTTTACCCTGTTATTTTTTGACTTAGATAAATTCAAATATATTAATGATCACTTTGGGCATGCGGAAGGTGACAAGGTTTTGAAAGCGTTCGCTAACGCCCTTCTTCACAACTTTCGTTATTCCGATGTAATCGCCCGTTTAGGCGGCGATGAATTTTGTGTCTTTTGTTCCGGATTAAACCAGGAAAATGTAGCGAACATTATTGAACGTTTAGACAATTCATTGAAATCTGTAGAAACCAAAGGTTATAAAATCGAATTCAGTGTGGGCAGTATCCAATATAATCACAAAGAACACCAGACCCTTGAAGATATGTTAGCTCTTGCTGACTCTAAAATGTATTGTAGTAAAAAAGGTAAGCAAGCGTAGCCTGGTTGCTCGCAACCAGGATTTTCCTCTTGCGCACCATTCACCAAAAACCAGTTCCCTGATCAATTAAGGCAAACCCATCGTGATTTGAACTATTTTCCCACCAGTATCAATGCAAATAATATTCACAGTTTGTTTTGTTCTGATTAAGAAAATTTATACCCTCAAGTTCCTGTTTTAGAAAAGTAAATGCCGTTAAATTTGTACAAGTTGCATTAAATAACCTACTTGATTTGTCTGCAAAATATGCGAACATTACCCCATTCTGGCACTGAAAGCTGGTTTATAAGATAGAAAAAGAATCCAGATACTCAGGGCATACTATTGAAGTTGTGCCCGGAGTTTTGTTAAAAAACAGTTTTAGGAGAATAAGGAGTGAACAGCAAGAATATAAATAAACCTGGTTTTAGGTTGGGGTTGGGCGCTATTGGTCTTTTTACATTTCTTACCTTAGTAAGCCTGCATGCCGCTGCAAATACTGTGGTCTCTTTAGGAGAAATGGCCTCCTCAATAACTAACTCATTTGCTAGCCTGGCTAAATTAATAACTGCTGGGGCTTATTTGGGAGGTCTGGGGTTTTCTATTGGAGCGATTATGAAGTTTAAACAGCACAAAGATAACCCCACGCAAATCCCGATTGGAACCCCAATTGCTCTAGTTTTTATTTCTGCCGCTTTGTTATTCCTCCCTTCCATTTTAGGTGTTACAGGAACAACAATGTTTGGAGCTGGTGGTGGTGAAACGGCAGGACCTAATGGAATTATTTTTAGTAGCCAATAAGTTAGGGTTGTAAGTTCTATCCCTTTTTGCGGGATGGCCGAACGCATACATCTAGGCTTGAACTTCGGGAAGTTCATCAAAGGAATTCGTCAAACGAATAAATGAGCTTCCCATTGCCTGTTTGCAACAATTCATTGTGTATCAGCAAAATTAAATATATGCGCTTAATGCGGGTTCATACCATCGTTTGGTTGATTAGCTTCCTCTTTACGGCGCTCCATTTGTATCAGATTAGAGACACAACCGACATATTTATCTCTTAACTCCCGAGCGTGGGTTACTTGCACCAAGTCATTTACCTGTTCCGTCGCAGGAAAGTCTTTTTTTTCTTGAATAAAATAACTAGAGACATAGCGTTGGGATTCTTGCAGGATTAAGCCCTCCATATGAGTTGCCATTTCCGCATGACTTCTTTTCACTTTACCTTCACATGCGATGCCTTTAAAAGCAATTAATTCGTTCTGTTCCTTCTCAGACATCTCTCTAATAGGATTCTCAGTGTAGGTTATGCTTTCAATGGGTTTAATAAATTTCGCTGTGGAATTTGCCCTCATTATTTCTTCACGCATCTCCGGGTATTTCGCCCATTCACCACCCCCAAGAGAACAAGAAATTGCCAAGGCTTCATCATTACCCATGCGACGAATAAACGAATCTGCAACTTGTTGGTAGTGTTCCTTTATAAACCCTATTACTTCCTCATCATCTGCACCATTTTCAAACATAATGGCGTCTCTGAAGCCAAACTCTTCTTCAATGAGTTTTAATATCGCGTTATCGGATCTCTCGCGGATAAAATATTCAAAAGCTTTATCTACCATGTATTTATGTAAGATATCGACTGCTTCTTTGGAAACAGTCCAGTTGACTGGTTTCACCATATAAACTTCACCCTTGGTAAATTCGCCAGCAGGAAAACTCAAATAGCCCATCCAGGGAAACCATGTTTCCTTACTATTACTGTTAAGGCCGGAAGAAGTGTAAAAGGGATACAGTACAGAAGAATTTCCTTTAATTAGTGTGATTGTTCGTGCCTGGGTCTTATAAGCATGAATATCTCCATCTTTAAACGTATACATAAACCCTCCATAGTTTGTGTACGGGATGTTTAAATTATAGGCACAAAGCAAATATATTGGATTCTTCGGATTTTAAGCCCTGTTGGGGCATGAGATTACACGGGGATTAAAGCAGGTTTTTTGGCAAAGCCTCTGCAAGGAGATCGCCAACTATAAACTCAGGAAAAAATTGATGGAAACTATATTGGCTAAAAAATCGGGAACCCCAAATCGTCGGATATACTGATTCATATAGCCAACTTCAGTATTCAATACTGGGTTTATTTTATAACCTAGTCCCACAAAATATCGGTTTTGATCAAAACCACGGCTGTTTTTTCCCACAAAATTATTCTTATGAATAAACACTTCATCGCTTGTAACAAAACTCAACTTATTAAAATGCTTCAAAGGAACTGAAATTTTAAGCAGTTGCCTCAAGCGATAGGCTGTTTTGGGATTATTTTCTAAAAAGCGCTGTTCTGTGCGGGTTCTACTGGTAAACGTTAAATGTTTATATGTTTTAGTCCATAACAATTGCTGCCAAATCCGATCTTCCTCAAACGGATTAGGCGTATTTGGTTTCCCTGTATAAATCCATGCATAGCCAACCCAGATGCTAAGATTGTCAGTTACCTGGACGTAATAAAATCTGTGAAAAACGGCTGCTGTCATCTCCCAGACGCTCTTGATCTTCCAACCAGTATCTTAGACGACTTATAAATTTTTTATCACTGTGAGTTTTACCAATCGCAGTTATACTGAACCAGGTTTGAAAATCACGTTCAAGAGCACAATCTCCCTTGGTGGACCAAGAGAAAATAAGCACTCCTATTAAAAAACAGAATAAAATACTATTCCTTTGCATTTATCTTCTTAATATAAAAAGAGGATTATTGTAATTGACGATGCTTCATTTGGAAAGGAGCATGAATCCGGGCGAGCGGGAAATCCATTCTTGGGTTCTTCGCCAAGAATGACGCGTTTACCGAGGAGAAGAAAGATAAAAATAGCAGTCAGGGTGGTGAGCGATTCACCACCAGTCCTTAATTTGATATGTTTAAAAAATAGTACATCCTTTCCTGTTACGGGCTTTTTTATCTTCCACAGCAATAGCATCGGATTTATCAATTTTTTCGAGGCAATTCCTAAAGGAATCGAGATGGGAAAGATTTTGATAGGCCAAATGTTGAACATCTTGTATCAACAGAGTTAGTTTCTCATGAAGCAATGGTTTTGCTGCTTCAAGTTCGTCAATCTTTTCATCATATAATTTCATGAAGTCTTTTTTTACACGCTCATTTTGGACATTAATTGATTTAGGGGATTTCTCCAGAAGATAGTTTTTTACTAATTTATGCATGCTTGCGGCAAATTTATAATTCCCCTTGATTTGCAGTAATCGATAGGAGTCGAGTAGAAAATTATAAAGCTCATCGACATAACACGTGTCAAAAATTGCTTTTAACTCTTTTGTTTCATCTTGCTTGATGGCTCTTTCCAAATGGTGGCATATACAGCTGTGAGATTTAGTGCACATACGGATCCTTGTTATGGGTAATCAGCAAATATATTAAAAGTGCCCATGCTGTGCAAATAATATTATTAACTCTGCAACTTATACTGAACAATTGACCAGGCCAATAGTAGGGGCTCAGACAAGACTGCAAAACTTTATCGCAGTTTTGCCACCTTATTATAGTGAAGATTTCCAGCTATTGGATTAAAGTATTATCTCAATATGCTTTAATCCATTTTTTGAAATGTAAGTAGGGCAAAAGGCAGCATATCCGTTTGTCTGTTATCCGATATTATAATAGGAGTTTTCCTGTGAGTAAGGCTTTTACCAAAGAAGATGATGAGTATAGTGAACCAGAGCGTCCGGAGTTAAAATTACCGGGGATCAAAAATTATATGACTCCTAATGGTTTTGCCATGTTGCAAGCTGAGTTACGCAATTTAGTGAGTAATGAACGACCTGAAATTGTGAAAGTAGTAAGCTGGGCCGCAAGTAATGGGGATCGATCGGAAAATGGAGATTACATTTATGGAAAAAAACGTTTACGAGAAATTGACAGACGCATTCGCTATTTGACGAAACGATTGGAAAGCGCTGAAATCGTCGATCCTAAACTTCAGGTCGGTCTTACTCAAGTATTCTTTGGCGCCACGGTCCAATATGTCGATGAAAATGGTGAAGCTCATCGGGTCAAAATTGTTGGACTGGATGAAGCAGATATCAATGCAGGAAAAATAAGCTGGATTTCACCCCTGGCGAAAACTTTATTGAAAGCTCGAGTTGGGGATGATGTCACCTTACGGATTGGTGATGAGAAACGTGCATTAACAGTGACGCATATTTCTTATGAGGTATAAAAAAACGTATGTCAGCACGTGAAGCATGCATGCATGCAACCCGGTGTCTACTTAAACAGTGCATTGTGCGGTAAAGAAGTGTCAATCAACGAATTAATACTTATTGGGAAATTTCATACCAAAGCGGTGTAATATATAACGACTCATTCCATGAGCAAGTTCGCGTTCACGACAAATCCAGGCGTAAATGGTCCAATGAGAATTCCAGCAAGCAAATAACCAATTATTGTGGGCAATTTTAATTTAGTAGCTAGAAATCCCAACAGTAAAGATAAACCCAAAGCTGCTGCAAGGGTTGATATTAAAGGTAAGCTATGGTGCATTGATTTTCCTTATTTTAAGGGATTTTAAAGGCACTCATAAATTATCATTTGTTTATTATTTAATCATATTAGATAAATACGATAAGTAAAGCTGAGATCTTTTGACCTTCTATTTTGACCCAAACTGGCTTACGCAGATTGACGCATCTACGCAGCCAGACTTAGGGACTTAGGGGGTCAAGGGACTTAGGGGGTCAAGTCTTGAATTGTGAATTATCAAAATTATAGTCGTAATATTGTTAACTATTTTACTTACAGTGGAGTAATGCCATTCTTCTTTGGTTTAATTTCTCCCAATGGGGTTGTAAGAACAGGTAAATTCAAACGGCTTGGGTTCGACCTGCCTGTGTAAATGTAGATAATAACCCTCGCTTTTAAGCAAGGAATTAATATTAAGTAAATTATCTATTTCATATAAATAATCACGATGCGGAGACTCCCAGTCGGAAATTTGAGTTAATGCTTTTTGTTTCGCCTCAAATTCATTAGCAGCAACTACAAAAATATTTTTATGTAATTCAGTAAATTGTTTCTTATCGTAGCCACCCAGATTGACGAAAAATAATTTATTAGTACTCGCTGCAGATTGTTCTTGTAAAATTTGAATGCTATGTCCATCTGCATACTTTAAAATGCCCCAGGCATCTATATGCAAACTTTTTGGTATCCCCCACCAACTCTTTCTAAGGGCATCATATGTCTCTTCAATTGAATTAGCGACAATAAAGCGGAGATCATGGAGTTCGATTAAAGAATTAGGGTGGGAACCACCAATATATACTACAAATAAATTCATTATTTAATTTATCCTTTGAACCAACAGTTTGTAAAAATTGTCCTCGCCCCTGTCTTCACGTACACGTTAAGGAACAAAGCGCTGTAAAGTCCACGTTCCCTGAGTACGTTTTGCAGTGAGTGAATCCGACAACCGATGTTCATTTAATTGATAGAATTTTATCACTTCAGGAATAATCGTAAAACCAACATACTCTCGAGGCCTTGCTGGGAGATTTTCTTTATAGTGCTCTTTTAAAGCAAACAACTCTTCATCCAGCTCCTGTTGTTTATTTATCATCTGTCCGGACTTTGTGCCATAGACTAAAAAACGTAACCTTCGCTCCTGATCATAAGTCTCCCAGTTTTTTAAATTTTCTTGTTCTTCAACTGCTCTTACCTTACCAAGTACAGTAACTTGTCTTTGGGTTTCCGGTAACATAAAAGTAAAAGAAACCTGCGGATTCCCTAACATGTGGGCTACTTTAGCACTACCCAGCTGGGTAAAAAAAAGTAATCCATGTTCGTTTATTTCACGGATGGCTACTGTGCGGCTTATTGGATGCCCATTTCCATCTACTGTCGCAAGAACCCCCATCTTAAACGGGAGAGCCTCTGTCTCCACCCACATCTTCATTAATGTTAACAACCAGGCATAATCAACGTGTTGGGGTAACTCGTCTAAAAACCAGTCTCTGTCCGTAAATTGCATTTTTATATCACTTCCTAAACTTCAGATGGGTTGGATTATATTACTACTTTGCGCATCATCATAATTGGATCTTTAGCTAATCTGATTTTTTTTGATACAATGCCTCTTTTAAGTAAAAATATACTTCATGGATAAATCCGAAAATAAAGCTGCTTCCGTTTCCGCCACTCAAGAGCTAAGAGCACTGTTTGCGATCGATAACTGCAACAGACAAGCTGCTTGGTATAATCGTCTCGTAACCTGCCTGCCCCACGCTGTCTTCACCAGTGGGGAACCTGAGATCATCTTCAATACTGCAGGCTTCACTTACTATAATCTTGAGTTTACTGAAAGCATGCCTAAAGAAGGCAGTACCGTAACCACCTATACCATTCCGGAGCTCATCGACACCTTCTTAATCAACGAAGGGGTTGGCATAGCCATTGAGGCACGTAATCCAAAACAAGCTATCGACCTCAGTTATGGCGACGTCTTGGGTTTTCATCTCTATCGGACGTTTGCTGAACCCGAGGCTCATCCCTTCAAAACAGAGATACCTCATCCCTATATTATTCGTGAAGGCACTGATCTCCTCATCAGCGACGTACCAGCGCAAATCCTGCCCGCTACCTCAATAAAATTACTTGAAGCGATCATGCAGCATTTCGGTATCCATGACGCCAAAATCAAGCTCGTCTATCTCCCAGAAACTGATCAGCATGAGTTAGTCTTCTCGATTGACAAGAAGCAATTTCCACCCAACAAAATACAGGCTCTTTTGCAAAAACTAGGCTGGTTTTTGCCAAGGTATTACTCCTATTTGGCTTGTGATCTGAACGATGTATCCCCTTTAATTGGAAATCATTAACACCAAGCACGCAGTTTGCGCTTGGTTTCGTTTACCAATTTGGATTAGTTCTATCATTTCAGCCTTTAAAATTGGCACGTATTAGGACCTGTGGAGATTATCTTCTACCCCAACATCTTTATTTCCACACAGAGAGCGGGCATTTTTTATTAATGTTTTAGCAGCTCCAATACAACACAAGCAAGTATTGATTGCCAACAATTTAATAAGAGTGAAGATATTAAGTACTTGTTTATTAACATATTTTTTATTGATTTTTGAAAACATGTATGTCTAAATAAAAAAACCTTAATCAACCAATTAACCTAATGAATAAAAACAATCTATCTTTTTATCTAAGTATTTTTCTAGCTTCCTCTTCAGTACATGCATCCAGTGAGACACTCAAAGAAACCCCTTTCGGGCTTCGTCCAAGTCAATGTATTCATACCCACCCTTCCGGAACCACGATTCGTGAAAAGACATCCGGAGTGGAAGCGATCTATCCTGACGGATCAATTAAACAATATCCTAAAGACCCAGTCTGTATGAAATATCACCAAGATTGGTTGGACTCATCACCCCGATTTAATGATAACAAAACGGATTTAAAAAATGGGTGGTTAGATAATGCCTGGTGGTTTACGCCTTCCCCGGCCGCAATGCTTTCAGGAAACTACTGGGTTCCCAGTGATCCTGCCGCAGGAAGAAAAACTTATTGGTTGTACTATTTCCTGGGATTAGAAAATATTCAATCTAATGTCCCGGTATCGATCTTGCAACCGGTGCTTTCCTGGTCTTCATCTGGATGGAAGTTTACCAGTTGGAACTGTTGTCCTGAAGGACAGGTTCATAAAGCGGCTTCTGTACCCACTAAAGCAAATTCTGTAGTGCATGGGGAGATTCAACAACAGGGAAGTATTTGGATAATCGACGCTATTGCTGCAGGCGAGCATTCCACTCTGAAAGTAGAGGCCAATAATCGAGTTTTTAATTACGTAGATGCCACTCTTGAAACCTATAATGTTGCAGACTGTACTTATTTTCCGAGTACTCCATTAACCTATTCCCAAATATTGTTAATTCTCGCCAATGGGAAAGCTGTCACTCCAACTTGGAAAACTACAGGTGCCACACAATGTTCGGGTTCTGTAACAGTTGCCAGTCCTTCGAAAATTGTTATAAGCCATAACTAAGAACCCTGCAGCGGTTAAAAGTACTTTCTGAGTAAGTGCAGCACCTAGAAAGTACTTTTACACATTTCATATATAGCTTGGATAAGCCCTACTTCTTAGCAATGTCAAACTACCTCAATTTCCACAGGAGCAGTACCTTTAATACCAAGTTTCCTGGCGGCAGCAAAGGATAAATCAATTATCCTGTTCGCTAAAAAAGGACCTCGATCAGTAATCCGTACCACAATCGACCGCCCATTATTCAGGTTTTTAACCCGTACTCGTGTAGAAAGTGGGAGTGTGGGATGAGCTGCTGTCATCGCATACATGTTGTAGCGCGCTCCGGACGCTGTTTTTTGATGCCGGGCGTGAGACCCATACCAGGAAGCAACTCCTTTTGCTTTGTAATTTTTGGCAGATTTCATCACATGATATGTTTTCCCTCTGACCACATAGTGCTCAGGACCATTAGATTGCTGATGCGTACAAGCAACCAGCAGCATTGGGATTAAACCTGTAATGAGTCGGTTAATGGACAAAAAAATCGCTTTATAATTCATATAATTATCTTCTACTTCCATAACAGATATGTTACTTAGAAAGTTTTAAATATTAGCAAGCGGATCTAAAAAACTGATTTAAAAAATTAAAGATCCCCAGGAATAAAAACTTTTTTACAAATAAAATCGTCAATGGGCAACACATTTTTTATCATTGCCCGCATCATTGGTTTCATTGATTATATATTTTTTTGATGAGTATGTACCAACAAATTTTACTGTATCACCTCATATCTCCAAGCAAAGAGGTCTCTATACCCCTGAAAACTTCGGGAATTTTGACAGCGGGGATGCACGTTCTGGAAAGCTGGTCAAATCTATAATTCTTTATGCAACCAACCAGTTAAATGGTGGTATCTTAAGAGTTGACGCATTTCAAAAAGTAGTATGAGGGATATTTTTGCGTATCAAATCCTCTCTAAATAAATGTTCAGATTCTTTCGCGCTTAACGAGGTTGTGGACCAAAATGAATGCTCATTTACAGATTTTGGCGAATTATGAATCACTAAAATCTTATTCTTTAACCCCCCTTCTTTAGGTACTTCCTGGGCCTGTCTTTGCTGGGATGGAGGATTTGTAAAAAATTCTGGCGGCAAAAAGCGCATAGAATATACATCACACCAGCCTGATTCATATTTAAAGAATTTCTCAGGGGTACGGGAAGTTAAAAGTTGGCTCGTTGATGAAAAAACGTTTTCAGCCTTTGCCCAATAATATTTTCCCCATTGACTTATTATAAAGCATAGCTCACGCTCTTTGCTGATAAAGTATCCTGCAACAACTACTGCATGCTCTCGGTTACTGGAAAAATATGCTGGCTCACCAGCAGGGTCTATATCATAAAAAATAATAGGTGCTTCATCTTTATTAATTGCCGAAATTATCCGTTCGACATAATGTTCAAATTGATTTTCTGTATAAATTGAAGAGTTTATAAATCCATTATCGGCAGCCAGAGCAGCTAAAGTGCTCGCACTGTATATTTCTCCCACCTGTGAACCGTAATCTTCTTTTGCGTGCTTTCGTAGAGAATCAGTATATTGACCCTTGTTTTTTCTAATGGGTAATGGTTGCGGCATATCTCGGAATTGATGCAAAGAATTTAAAACAACACTTAAAGCGTTTAATTTGCATACCTGACCACGTTGGGTTTGGGGAATTATGGGTAAACCGAGCTTGTATTGAAAACCTGATTCGTTTTTAAGCACTGTTGTTTCAAGGAAAAGAGATAAATCTGTAATTCGAGGCATGGTATTAATGATAAAATAAAAAATATTTTGACTCATATTTAAATAATCTGTCAAGTTTTTGCAACAACAAGTCTTGTACTTAGTCAGACTAGTTAATTTTCACCCCTTTTTCTCTATTAACATTCCCCCACTAAAATAAATAATTTTAGAGTATTTCTTCATGGCAAAGTTAACTCGAGTTAGCTAGGATGTAATCCGGTTTTCTTAATAAAAAAGATTGCTTTGACGTTGACAGTAGGGAACTATTAATTAACCATCGATCATTTTTTAATTTAAACTGTCTCTAATTTTGATAATTGATACTTTTTTGCAAGGAGCATTAATTGAAAAGATATCCTCTTTTATTCATTTTATTCTCGAGTTGTCTAAACCAGAATGCCATCGCGGATACTCATTTTACCACTACGGAACAGGTCTCTAGTCCTTTATGGACATTTATCCCTGATGCAAACTTTCCTCCTGAAGTCACTGTAAGTCCCACAAGAACTGCGACGGTAAAATACACGATCACCAATCAATCAAAAAAAACAAAGATGTTGGTTATGAGTCCTATTATCGGAATCAATCAAGTGACTTCAGGAGTTGGGAACTGCAAGAATCCTTTTTCATTAAGTTATAAGCAATCTTGTACTTTAACTTTGAAAGTGATCGGTTCCGAATTAGTGAAAAATGTATCCGGAGGGCCTGTGGTTTGCAACCAAGGCAATCGCTTGCAATGTTATCAACCTGCCTCTAGCAACAGCTTGAATATCACTAAAGCTGAGATGACAAGGTTTTATGTCAACGGCAGGAGACTTGCAAATGGTAATGGAAGTAGTTGGCCCAATGCATTTAATAATTTAGAGTCTGCACTGCAAGCTGCGAATGCTGATCCTGGTCCTGTTGAAATCTGGGTAGCTCAAGGCGTTTATAAACCCACCCGAGTCTATGCGCCACAAGGGGTTGTTGGAGGAGCATATGGAATTAATACACCTAAACTGAGAACCTTTAATCTACCAAGTGATACAGCTATATACGGAGGATTTTCAGGGAGGGAAACGAGCCGCGGACAAAGAAATGGTCAGCTTTTCCCTACCATTTTATGCGGTGACATGACATCAACTTGCCTTACTCCCTATGTAGTTAAAAGTAACCATGATAGGGTTTGGCATGTGCTTATGGCTGGAAGTGATGTTTCTCCAGGAAAGGGGGTTAAAAATATCAAGCTTGATAGCCTTATTGTCAGAGGAGGATATGCAGTTGGTCCAGATAGCGGGGTTTTAGGACCTAGAAATATACTCGAGAGTTTGGATTACGAACATGCTGCAGGTGGAGGTCTTTTGGCACGCTATGGTTCAACCATTGAGCTTAGTAATATGCTTTTTGAGCTAAATATAAGTGATGGTTCCAATGCAACAGTGACTGAAATTCTCGATGGAGAATTCCTTTCATTAGCTTCAGGTGGAGGGGCTGTTGCAGCAATAGATACTGATACCGCAATTACTATAAAGCATTCCAAATTTATTAATAACCTTGCTGTATTTCCAGGTGGTAGCGGCGGCGCTTTAGAAAATTTGATTGATGCTACATATACTATTACCTCAAGTCAATTTGAACAAAATATTGCTTTTCGCAATGGTGGCGCGATTCGAGGTAAAGATGGGGGTAATATCAACATCGCATCAAGTAATTTCAAAGGCAATGTTTTAAATGGTCCAGTACCAGATGCCAGCGGCGGTGCTCTTGGGGTAATTAATACTAACTTATCAGTGTCCGATTCAACGTTTACGCAAAATCAAACTACACTTACCGGTTTTGGTGGTGGGGCGATTTTTTTTCACATCCCTTTTAATGATGGCACTCCTTATTTTTTAACTGTTGTAAACTCAAAATTTATAAGTAATGTTGCTTCAGCATTTGGAGGCGGTGGTATCAATGTTTTTGGAGTACTCCCTAATCCAGGTTCGCGTGCCAAGATCATGAATTCTGAATTTACTAACAATTCTGGTGGTGTTGGCGGCGCAATTTACCTAGACTCAATAGCGACAACAGTAACACAATCAATTTTTGCTTATAACCAGGCAGAACTGGAAGGAGGAGGAATTTTTGCTTCTAACTATGCGGATGCTGTTTTTGCCTCTCCTGTAAAGACCTTGGCAGAAATTTCAAATAATAAGTTTTTTCATAATACAATTGAAGGGGTACCCGCGAGCGCTGTTTCACCGCTATTCTTTTTTAATTCAATCGCCAATTTCTTTAGTGGAGGCAGTTCTTCAGTAACGACTATGGCACCAGGAGGAGGTGCAATTGCTGTTGAATTTTCTGGAAATGCCAAGATTGTTGATAATATTTTTGAAAAAAATACTGCTTTAAAAAAACCATTAGGAGAGGATAATAGAGGGGGCGCGATATTAGTAGGAGGCTCTGCAGGAAGTCCACTTGCTATGAATTTGACTCATGCGTGCATCTCTTCGAATAAGTTCTTTGGAAACCAGGCAAATATAGATAACAATATTGCGCTATATAATCCAGGAAACATACCTGGTGGTGTAACCATTGATGCATGTATTTCCCCTATAAAAAAATTACAATAGATAGATAACTCGGATGAGACAGTTCTGATCCGGGTTTTATAAATTTGATGGGGATAGCAACCTGTAAATTTTGATGCCATATTTGGGGTGATTTTGAGACAACAGAAAACCCCAAAAAACAATCTATGAAAAATGATAATTTATCCCAACTCTAACACTCCCAAAAGAAGCAGTAAGAGCAGTATGGGCAGCAGCACTTCCCCAAAGAGCAGCTGGTGATTCAGCGCCATTGTGTTGTGCAAGTACAGCAGGCGCATTCAAATGATTCAAACGATAGTAACTGTAATCAATCTTGGCACTCCAGTGGGCTTTAAATAACCATTCCACTCCTGCACCAGTAGTCCAGCCGGGGAGAGTTTTATTTAAGTGATTTTGAATGGCAATAGCCGGAAAAACTGTTGGTCCTAATGATTCATTAGCTGTCCAAGCTGTATGCAATTCGATATTACCGTATGCAAATCCTCCTGTGCCGTAGATTAAAAACGTGGGATGATACAGGTAGCCTAAACGAGCACTCACGGTACCTAAATAATTAATCTTTTGTTTAACAGCCAGAGACCCTACATAGTACTCATCAAAATCCGCTAGGTTGACCACTTTTTGCAAGACATAGGTATGATCAGAATCGATTAAACCATCGAAACCGATAGCGAGACCCAGTAAAATTTTTTTGCTCTGTTGGTAATTATAGCCAGCCTGACCTCCGCCTAAGAATCCATTGGAATGCAGCGAAAAATTGTTAGTAGCCACTTGAGCTAATGCACTGGCAATATTTTCAGCACCTAAAGGAAATGTTTGATTGATGTAGCTAATTGAACCGGTGGTGGCAACTTTATTGGCTTGAGAACCCCAGTATCCCGCGTCAGCCCCAAGATAAAATCCAGTCCAATTCATCTCATTAATTGCCCCCGCGCTGCCAGAATATGTAAAATTGCAGGCTGCAGTCATTATTAAAGAAAGCGCTATTTTTTTCATAACTTTGCTTCGCAATTCCATTTCCAATTAGTCCAAATAGGGTCAAGATACTGTTAAAATTGTGCCAAAAATTGTGGGACACTCATATGGGTACCAGGTAAATTATTATAGAAAACATCACCCGGTTTGACCGGAATCATATAAGACCAGTGAGTTAAACCACTGACACCGTTTTGCCCACTATTCATTTGCATGATGAAAGAGCATTGACCACTGCTTTTCACCTGCAAATCACCTATGCCGTTGACGAGATCCGTTCTTGATGAGGTACCAGAATAAAAAGTGATGTAGACCTTTCCCTCTGAAGTCACAGAGCCTATTAAATATCTCTGAGATAAAATACTGGCATTTATACTGGTATAAGATTGACCCGTAAAATATCCGTGATTATAACTGGAAATGACCCAAACCGTTTGGTCACTCACTGGGGTAAAATTAGCATTATCATAGAGATAAGCAAGCAATGTTTGGGGAGGAACTATCCATGTAGAGTTTTTAAAACAGTATTGGTAGGGATCAGCTGAACTCAATAATTCATTTGATTCAACTGCAGAAGAATGAGGTACTACTGGATTCTCAATTGCATAGCATACAGATAATAAAATTGAGAGTACGATAGCAATTAAAATTTTATAACTCATTAATTATCCTTAAAAATTTTCAGCGCCGACAGAGATTCTAACTTACTTAAATTGTGCCAATCAAACAATTTTTCTTACCTCGAATTTCCTAATCCTGATAAGGAATTTAGTTTTTTTAAAATGCGCTTTAAAGTTTTGTCAAGGAGATAAAGGCCGAGTAAATCTGGATTGAACTCCTTCTACCTCCACAAGATAGAGGCTCAGAGCTTGCCTCTTTGATTTTTGAATTTTAAAAGAAAATAATATGTTAATATAGATGGATGCCTTTGCACAAAGCGGCAAACAACCACTGGCTTTCTGCCTTAGTTATCTTAACTCCTATAGTGTGATTGATAGATATAGCTGCCCTTATTATTTTCCATGGCGTCTCCTATGAGCTCAATGATAGCCCTTAAAAAGAAAGCGGCTAATGCAATCGCTAATCCGGTTAAAGCGTACTTATTATCTTGGGAACAAAGGGATAACGTAAAGAGAAGCATGCCTGACAGCATGGCGATAAGTACCCCATTATTTAATGTTTCAGCATGATTTAACCTATAAAAAATGCTGTGTTGGTTGTTGCTTAATTGCCCTAATCCTTCTAGATGGTCGGGCTGTCCTGAATGTTCGGATTCTGGTTGTTCGAACTCCTGTTGTTCCCTATATTCCAATTCATTAATTAGTTCGTCTAGCGGAGTTACGATTTGGGTGTTTATCGTTTTAAATTTTGTTCTATATTTGCTCATAAGACAACAATTCAAATAAAACAAATAATAGAATAATTATCCTATTGAAGATAGAAGCAACAGACCTGAGATTTTCTTACATCCGTAAATGGCTATAGACATTCTAGCCCATTTTTTCTTTCTTTAATGTAAAAAATATCTTATCTTCCTAGCCTAAAAACCTGAATTTTCAGACAAAATCCAAGCAATTAAATAAGGAGAAATAAGTGCTTTCCGTACAGTTTTTTAAACATGAAGAAATGGCAGCCTCTTTTAAAATAAAGCCACCCAAATTATTTTGGGAGTATGGTATTGTCCTTGATTGGCAAAGTAATCATCCCATTGCTTCGGAGTTAATTAAAGAATTAGAGGGGAAATTTATCCCCGAAATAAGGGATCTTGTATGGCCAAAGAAAGGTGCCCCCTTAATTGAAAGTGTGGTTAGGCTCGTAAAGAAAGAATTTAAAAACAACCATCCTACTGTATCGTTACAGTTAAATCCCCAAGCCAGCTCAATGAGTCACCCTCTCTTAATGAGTGTAAGTGATTTTGTAGCCCTCCCTCCCCAAAAACCTGCTTATTCACTTGAAGCTTTTGTCTATAGAATCATGGTGTTATTAATGATGCGATATACAGTAGACCATTGCCAGGAACTAGAGCAGACAAGCCCCTTAATAGAAAAATACAAATCCGAAGGCGCAGCTGTCACCAACCGCTTATTCCCTTTTGCTCTAGTTCAATATGCCTATGAAAAAAATGGTCGTCTCGAGGAATTAAAGGAAAGGATACAAGAAGCAGTCACTCCTGCCGTAAAGCGTGCGTGGGAAATCATCAGTACAGAAGGCAGTAAATTTATAAAAGAGATAAAAGACCATGAGGCTTTTATAGAAAACTACCTAACAACTGCCGAGTTTAAATAATAATGGTACCCCATATTTTTTAAATTTATGGGGTTGATTTAATTATAACTATTTTAAACTGGTCAAATTTAGATTGCCCAACTCTGACTAAATTTATAAAGTATTAAGATACTTAAGATTCTGATTTTAAATGGAGTTTTCGGCAAGTGTGCATGCCTGAATAAAGGGCTGTTGGTTGGCCTTTAGCTTCGATAATTTAAGAAGCAATTTAGGTACTGTTGCACTTTAGCATTTCCTGTTTCAGTAATTTTTAATCTGCGCTCTCTCTTATTCTTTTCTTTTTTGGAAAAAAGTAGTTTCAAAATGAATGCATTCTCTTGGGATATGAATATGTATAAAATAAGTACATTCGGTATTTTTTTATATCGCTTTACTTTGTAACACACCTTAGAGAGGAAATATTATGTCTTTTGAAAAGTTACCCCTTGCTTTTGGGGATCGCAGTTTAAGCGCCATTGATACATATGATGATGAGATAATTAATCTAGTCAACATATTAAATGGCCATGATTTTAGTAGTCCCCCTATTGGTTATACATTCGAAGTACATATATCCCCAGAGTTAGTGTCAACGTTGGCGCCACGTGAGAAAAGGGAATTATTTGAAGTTCTTTTCAATCTTATGAAGGAAGATATTAAATCCGTACAAAACGGAAAGACTCCTCTAAATATCAGCGAGTTAACCACTTTAAAGGATTTAATCAATGATAATCCCATGGATACAAAAAAATTATTTTTTTATTTTACAGATAAATCGCGAATTGACTATATAGTAACTGAAGAAAACTTACCCACCTTACGTGAGTTATTTCCGGGGAATGCTAGTCTCCAAAAAAATTCTCTTGCAGAAATAAAAGAGAGTCTATTACTAAATCAACAATTATATTCCAAGGCATCTGTAAGAGGATTATTTGCACACAAAAACGAACTACCTTATGAATTAGCAGAACAAATAGGAAGCTATCTTGACATAAAATCAGCCAGTATGGTTGCTCAAACAGGTAGCAATGCAGCAAGGCAAGCCACTGAAGTATTGGATGCTGTAGATGATGACAATACTCTCTTAAAAAGATTTATCTAAAGACTATTTGAATATAAATGAGTTTTCGGTACCACTCTGTAGTAGATTCAGTTGACGAAAGCTCCAAATTTTACTTTGGCAGGCTATTTTAAACATAAAAATTGATTTTCTAATATGGGCTCCTCCAAGGATAATAACTTTTGTAAGAAAATAGTTTTTAACTGGCGAATTTAGTTGAATAGTCTGCATCTGCTCCTGGAAGTTCTCTAACGATATGCATCTGATAATTTTCCATATTTCGAATAATCCTGGTTACCAGCAACCAGACTATGATTGTTGTTGCAGCGAGTAAAGACTTTGTTTTTCAAGAAGGGAATGAATTTGGGCACGTAGGTTTTTAATCTTTTGTTTACGATGGACTGTTCTGCAAAATTTATTATAAAAACGTAAGGGAATAAAGCAATTATCTTCCGTTCCGTCAATTAGAACGAAGTAATATCCTTGTCCGAAATTATAAGCGTACACTATATTTTGCAAGGTTAGATCTGAAACGCAGATATCAGTTTGACTTAATTGCCGCAAAAAAAACTCAAAATCCTGCCCGACTTGATCATTCCATAAATTATTATTGATTAAATACTCAAGGGTTGGTGCAAGCGCTCCTTCTTTATCTTTCTCAGTTTTGACCACTAAGCCCATACCTAAATTAGTATCAACAAAACCTATAATTTTTTGGATAATATGGGGAGAAGAAGACACACATAAGCGTAACCGGGCATACTCCGCAATTTCTCTGGTGAGGTACTTAAAATAGCGATAATTGTTTCGATAAGAAATTTTTTGATTATTACGATATTGTTCTTGAGTAAATTTTGATATTTTGATGAGAAAATCTTTGTTATGGGGATGAAAATAAATTAAACGTCTACATCCTTCACCAGCATATGATTGAGCGGTTAAGATGATCTGACTATCCCAATTTTCCAACATAAATTACCAATATATCTTTTTGGCAATAAGTGTATCGCAAAACGCAATGACAAGCACATAATTTAAAATTGGCTATGTGTTATTCAGGAAAGTTAAATGAGACAATCTCCCGGTTTAGGCTAAGTAAACTTAGGCTGGGCATAAAAGCTCGGACCCAATCTTGTACACTACCTATAAATTGATTATTAACAAAAAACATTAAGTCTTGGTCTATTCATCAATATCATCTGCAGGGCTTTTCAGCCCAGCCTATCTCGCTCCTAATCGAAATTTCTCCAATACAATTATTAATTGTAGGAATACTGCGGTTGCGAGACTTGATATTCATCATCTTCATAGCTGTAGGATTCTATTTCTTTCTTTTCCTGCTTTCTTTTATAATAAGCCATTTCCAGCAAATGCAATTGTTCCTGTTCCATCTCTAATCGTGTCAGGTCACTCTGAGACTGACCATTCTTTTTATCATTTTTTGCAGAGGAATATAAAGACAACTGACTCAACATACTTCGGGTACTATCCGGGCTAGCTCCTGTGTCTTGGATGTGTAATTCAATTTGAGCATCCAGAAACAACTCCTTCCATGCCGCTATGGATTCTTTCATAAGAGGTACGCGAACGGCAGTCTCTAAGTTTAATAGGTTACTGATAATTTGAGTCGCTTTTAAATGGGACTGAGAACCTAACGTCCAAACACCAGTACGCAATGCGGTATCATGACTTAAGGACAAGAGATACAAAAGATCAACTCCATTATACTTGGTTGCGGAAGTTAATTTATGATTTGCTATAAAATCTATAAAATCTTGGCCTAAATTAAACTCTTCAGTCGTAACGGAACAAGCTCCCTTATATTCTGGGGAAAAAATAACTGGGGCAACCGCCTTATAATGAGCTATTTTTTCCGGTGATTGTACATGAGTGGGGAATGAATTATAAATCAATTCGTCGATGGATTGTGTTGAATAGATTTGACCATTTTTTTCATAGTAATAAGGCATTTATTTTCCTTTCTAAAAAATTCGCACCAATATAGCATATTTAATCTAATTTCGACCAAAACAAGATGGTCAGATCTTGTCCTTTGACTTTTATATGTAATGTTGTTTTATAATTCTACTAATTATCAAGAATTACTCCCTAACTCGCTGTCTTTTATGAATAAAGACAAAATGAGCTGATCGCTGTATTCTTTAGATTTTTGGTAACTGAGACTCTTTGAAAACGATCTTTATTCAAATCTGTGCTCCTAAAATTTAAGGGACGTTGCCTCTGTGTAAATACCTCGTTTAAAGTATTAGTGCTATGATGAGCAGGTAAAGTATGCTTCAAATGAAAATTGAAATTAGGGATATTTCGTTGTGATACTGAAATTAATTAATCGTACATTGATAACGTTATTGATTATGGCGTTATTTCTTTTCTTACCTATAGGCACCCTTAATTGGCCAAGCGCATGGATCTTCCTTTTTCTTCAGGGAAGCTTTGAAGTATCAATTGCTTGTTGGTTGGCGAAATATGATCCGGAGTTATTAAAAGAAAGACGATCCTTTGTAATTCAACGAGGGCAAAAAAAATGGGACAAAGTAGTGATGATACTCTTCTCAATCCTGCAAATAACCTGGCTGCCCTTTGTTGCCTTTGATGTGGCTTATTCTCAGGGAAATTTAGTACCTGTTTTTGTCAAAGTTGTAGCAGCTATTTTAATCATTACAGGATTTTATATTTTTTATTTGGTATTTAGAGAAAATTCTTATGCCTCTCCTGTAGTAAAAATTCAAAAAGCGCGAGAACATAAAATCGTAACTACAGGCCCGTATCGCTATGTGCGTCATCCCATGTACTCTGGCTCTATACTCTATTTTATTGGCATACCCCTATTACTAGGCTCTTGGTATGGTTTGTTGTTTACATTTTTTTTGAGCATCCTCCTGATCATACGCTCCAGGCTGGAAGAGAAAGCTCTGGTAGAAGAGTTTTCAGACCCTTACATTGAATATGCCAAACGTGTCCCCTTTCGTTTTATTCCTTTTGTTTATTGACGGTATTGATGAGGTAATGAGGTGCATTAGAAATCTGTTCACACATAGGCTAATTTTTAATAGGAAGTTATGATGAATATTTTATTAACTGGCTCCACGGGTAGGCTTGGCAGGGAAATAGTAAAACTTCTCAATACCCCCAATAACAAAATAGCACTGCATGGTAGAAATCAACAGCGTTTAGATGAGTTGGCACAGTCAGTGGATCAAAGTGAAGTGATCACGATTGCTCATGATCTCTCTTTTCCTGAGGCAGCTGAATCAATCATTCAAGAGATAGTTCAGCATTTTAAAGGCATTGATGTCCTGATCAATAATGCAGCCTGTTTTAATTTTGGAGATTTTATTGATATACCGTTTTCAGTTATAAAAGATACGATTCAAATAAATCTTGTCTCTTTGATTATGATCACTCGACTAGCTCTACCTTATTTAGTAGCTGGAAAACAAGGTATGATTATAAATATTGCATCTACTGCAGGACGGGAATATATCCCGGGAGCTTCTACTTATTGTGCTACAAAACATGGAATTTTCGGCTTTTCAGGATCATTATTTGAGGAAGTTAGAACGCAAGGGGTAAGAGTATGTACCATTGCTCCAGGACAGCTCACCATTTTAGATGCTCCTCAACAAAATACCATTCCTCCCAGGGAACTGGCACAACTTGTACATTATGTTGTTAACTATCCAGGCACTCAAAGCTTTCCTCGAGAGATAATGGTGGGCGCGACTTAGTTCTTAATCCATTCAGCAAGAGACGCTTTAACATATTCACTCTTGTCTTCAAGTGCTAAAGCTAAATCAGGAGAAGATTTATCCGGATGATGGGCCAATATTGCCCGCCATGCTATTGCCCTCATTTGTTCATTGGAATGTGTCCTCGCAATTTTGCGAATGAGCTCAATACTGTTGCTATCCCCCAATTTAATTGCTGTATCAATTAGGGTGCGCATTTGAGCTAAGCGATCAAGGTTACCCAAAATTATTTTGGCTTTCCCATTTTTTTCGAGTAATTCGAATTCATATTGGCGACGTTTGGCTGGATGTGTTTTGGGCAGAATGAGATTCAGTGAAACCGTTATCGATTCTGGAGGATATTGAATATGAGCATCACGGCTACCATAATAATACATAACCTTATCCTGGGTTAAGTAACATTCCTCAATAAATTCTAAATTGATTTCTTCACCTGGTATCCCTTTTACTTGCTCATAGTCATAATGATAAATGCGTGTCTTATAACCCGGCCCAAAGTAGTTTGCCGTAAAAAAATCAAAGTTATGATCATGTGGTTCGAAGTATGAAAAAATCCTGGCTTGATAACGCTCAGATACCGGCATCCAAATTACTGCTCTTATCACATACTGAGTGCCTCTATGGATTATAATCGTTGATGGCTTGAATTGATTATCGGGTTGAAACGTTCTAAAGTTTTTTAATTCATTAGCTAGTTGTTTCGCTAAAAAAGTTTTATTTAGAGCAAGTTGCGCAAATTTCTGCGCAATTGTTTCTAAGTATTCCGGTTTGTATTCTGAGGACTTCAGTGCCTCAATCATTGGATTATTATCAATAAATTGAATAAATGCCTCTAATGAAATGGGTTTTTCTACATTAGGGTAAAATGTTTCCGTCATGCTTATTCCCCCATTAAGGCTAATGTTTTTTGTAATGCTCTCTTTATTTCAGGATCCTTATCCTCGTTCGCAATCTGTCGCAATAAAGGTAAAGCACTCTTACCATTAATTTTATGGTAGTACTTCAACGCTTCCCATCGAACGTTGGCATCATAATCGGATAAAATCAGTTCTTTTAAAAGAGGTTTGATTCCCTTAACCACTTGCATGGCTTGAAATAATTCCAAAATTAATCTAATCCTTGATGCCCGAACATCAGCACTAACCCGCCGAATAGGATCTAGTGTATCCCGATTAAAAACCCAAGTGGTTCTTGCTTTTTTATCTGAATGTGCAACAAGCAAAGGGGCATTGTGTGACGCATTGTAAAAGTCAGGAATTGAGGCAAATGCAGGTAAGCAAACAGGCTGGTATGAAGGGAGCATTAACTCCTCTTCTCGTTTAAGCGCATTGGGTTTCTCATATAAATGATCTGGTTGTAAATTACACTGGTATAAGGGTACTTTTAACTCAACATCTGATAAATTCATCACAATAGCATCTACTTCACTGGCAGAAAAGGAGTTGGAAGATGATTTACGGTGAGTAAAGCGCATTAACAAGTGTAAGCCAGGTTGCTGATAAAGATATATTTTATTTTCATCAGTAATTTTATCATTACTAGTTATTTCTATTAAAAAGTGATTAATCAGAGAAATGATATCTGCTCTGGTTAAATTGCTGAAAATCGGGGCTAAATCAAAAAAATTTGTACCCGGTTTTTTAATAATTTCAAATAGAATAGTACCAAGTTGAAAAAATGTGAGGGAACTCAAATGAAATCCTCCTTTGACTTTATTTGAATATAGCTAAAAAAAATAGAGATATCTATTTAAATGATAATAATAGAATTTCCAATTATATTAATTTTTATATCAGCTATTGCTGCAGCAATTTTCGTAAATTATACTAAAATAAAAAGGGAAAAGCTTATCTAAAGCTTTAAGCAAAATGCACTTGGGAGGGTAACATGAAAGACGAAATACTCGATGAACTTCAAAACACCACAGAAATTGAATTTGTTGAATTAGATGAGGTTTCAATTGCTGGTGCGGATTCAACTCAAATAACCGCTCAAGAAGAAGGTAGAGCTGTTGGTTTTGGTTGTCTCGATAGTTAATCCCTATTTTACAGGTTAGAGAGTAAATAAAAAATTTTTTCGGTATTGGAAAAAATTTTAAAATTCGCTCTCTTACTGTAAATATTCGTTAAAATAATTTCTCTTTTAGTGTCTTTTTAAATTCGATGTGTTTAAGAGGGTAAGAGCGTCCTTTAATATCTATTGTTCATTTCTGTATCGAGTTATCTCCTTTTACGAGCCAAAAAGTAGGGATTTAAGTTCATCTGGTAATAAATTTTTTGTCTGCAATCATTTGAATTTTTGCTGGTTAAAAATAAATCAGCGAGATGGGTTTATGGTATTCACCCCCACCAGAAATTTAAATTAATATTGATGTCGCCAAGATGTTTGAAACTGTGTAACCAATAGGCAGGAATGAATAAAATATCTCCCTCATTCAGCCTGCCTTCTAAATAGGCAGCCTGACCGAATAAAGGAAACCGAAGGTAGTCGGGATCTAAAATATTTACTTGGCTGAAGTTTGCTATTTTATTTCCACTGCCTGAATTCAGATAATAGTTTTGTAAATTACGCGGAGGAAATAAAAGAATGTCTTTGGAACCCTTAATTTGAGCATTCAAATTATGACAACCATTTTGATCATAATGTAACCACGAGACAATATTTTTAGGAGAAATCCATAATCCGCCGCTGTGAAGTGTATTTCTATCAATTAATTTCGGAATTTCAAAGTCTTGCTCTAAAATATTTAATTTCTGATTGTATTTTTTTTTATCAAAAAACGATAGCTCGTCGCCAGCAAGAAACACATTTTTTGCCTTCTTGAGTAGAGCAATAAATTGTGCTAGCGTTCCTTCGTTAAAAAATACTTTTTGATCCAGTTTATCTGCCTTGATAAAGCTAAGATCCGGGTGCAAATTTGATTGGGAAATATAATAACGAACCTTAATATCACCAATTGTTTTGACTAAATAATCGAGAGACCATAATTGATATCCTCGCCAGAAAGTGACTGCATCTTGGATAATCACAGGATTATTCCGTAAAACATACTGGGAGTGAAACTTTTCTGAAGTGAGAGAATTTACACGCTCAATAGCACCAATTTTTTTCATGCAAAACCTCATTGAAAATATTGATTGACGAGTGAACTCTCTCTCAACAATTTAATGCATCCACATCATGTCTTGTTTATTTTTCTATTTTTTCTTTAAATGAAAAGTAACACGCTCTATCTTCGGGCTTTCCTTGGGCGTCAACCCAATTGATTACCATCATAAGACCGCTTGCAGCTCCATCTTTATTGGCTTTACTTTTTGAGAATCCAACAATGACATCAGCTGTTTCACCATTAAACATTACTTTGTGTCGCACTAAAACTTGATCATGGTCTGAGTAATGTTTCATGATGCGTTCTTTATTACTAATGGAATGACCGCCGGGTAAAATTGTCTGTTGTCCTTTTTTCCAAGTAAAGTTTTTTTCTTTTAGAGCTTGGCCAAAGAATTTATCGCAATCGGAAGATGAGCCTTCACTAATAAGTTCAAAATCGGTGATGTGTGTGTGCACCTCCGCTTTGGATGCCTCAGAATTATTATTCATTGCATTCGCTGCATCATCACTCGCATAGGCAAAATTCACAAGTAAAATTGAGGCTGCCAGAGGAATTATCTTTTTCTTCATTTTATTCTCCTTGATTAAATAACATCTATGTCCAATAGTTGTTCGTCATAAATGGCTAAACGCTTGAAAGACCCAAAGAATCCGCTTATCATTTTTCTCTTGCGAAAAATGTTACACGTACCGTCCTCTCTTAGGTCATCAATTCCATTTATTGATGGAGTAACCAATTAAAATTTAGCACCTACTTGGCTTTAGCGCAATTTTAAAGTGAATTATGGATCTTACGGATATTTAATAATTGAGTGAGTTGGTAATGTCGTTAAGCCAAAACTTAAGAAATTGTCAATTGAATCTTTTTTACAACAGAGCCGCTATTTCTTTATTCATTTCACCTGTAATAAGCACGCAGTTTTATTATTATAATCTTCCTCAAAGCGGTGAGCCCAGGTACATTCAGCCGTATGCATAAAATCAACTGCATTTTTTATTGGTTTTGGATCATAGGAGCGAAAAAAATTATAAGTTTTACCAAATGCGTCAGCTTGGGCCCTCATGCAAGCTGCCGTGACACCTAGCGGTGTACCGACTGTAAGACCAAAAATGACGGCAGGGATTGGGGTTGTAAACGCGCCAGTGAGTAAAGTTACTGCTAGAATTGCTGAAGCAACATAGATAAAACTCAATAAACATACTAAAGAATAATAAGCAATTTTTTCTGGAAGTTTTCTTACTTCTTCCGTGAAAAGATTATTAACCTGAAGTTTTAATTCTTTCATGTCTGACATTGTTTCATAATTGCGTGCTAATCGATTCATTTTTTGCAAAAAAGTACAAATCTGTTCAAGCTCTTTTTTTCGTTTCTGACCTTCTTTCTCATTGATTACATCAGTTTTTTTTAAATCATCATAATAATTGAGGTAACCTATGTAAAAATTTTGATAAGACTTATTTAAACTCTTATTGATAAATTTTATCTCTTCTGCCTCGTCAAGTAAGAGTTGATACTGTTTTAAAAGTTTATCAATATCTGCTTTTGTAGTGACACTTAATCCCGTCATCAAATATTCCGGTTAATTCTTTATTAAAAGTAAATTCTTTAGCAACCCGATAAAAGGCCTAATCAGAGCATTTACTGTCCCTATGCTTGCTTTTTTAGTGAGTAAATTGTATTTAAGTAATCTAATCTGAGAAGGAGTAATTTTAGAAATTAATTTTTTCCAAAATGGAAATAAAGTCCAAAGAGTTTTGATATTTAGAGGCACTCGTCAATCCAAGATAAAAAGTAATTACCAGCATATAATTCAATTGAAATTCACAATTCAAGGCCTTACCCATTAATGCACTTTAAAACGCGCTCTTGGTTAAAACTACCAAAGAGGCTTTCTCCAACACCATTGTTCCAACGCTCGTCTCTCTTGTTCATGCTGCCGACACGTACATGACTCTTGAATAAGCGGCTGTATTTAAAACTGGCATAGTGAGGGGCACGATCTGAATGCACGACCCTGTAAGACATTTCTAACTAGACATTCCCAAGTATTTTGGTTAGAATTTGGCCAAACTGGATTGAGGTAGGTCTGTATGAAAATTAGATTAAACGTGATATTACAAACACTTTCTATACTATTTTTAACAATTTACTCTATCTCACCATTAGCCAACGCCCTCCCCAGTGACTTTATTAGCCCAAAGAAAATGTTACGATCTGATAATTTCAAAACCAATGAATTTCCAATAGATTATACAAACTTTTCTGGGATGTGGATTGGAGAATGCAACGCAGGAAAAGCACAATTCTCTATCAAAAATGATTTAGAATTTTTCTCAATTTATGATAGAAAATTTAAGATTGGCACACTCGAGAGTAAATCTTCAGATGACAGCGATTATAATAGCCAGGAAACCACTTTTGTGTATTGGAATAAGAGTCATACAAAAATAATTGTGAAGCGAATTGTTATTGATAAAGTAGGTTCTGAAGTTAAGAATGGAATCAATGTCATTCTAGAAAAATTAATATTTTCATTAGAAAATGATCGGCTAAATATTAAGTTTAAATCTAACGAATTTGATGATATTGGAGCTTTACCAACTGAAGAAAGCTTAATTTGCACGCTTACTAAAAAGAAATAAGCCAATAGTATTTTTCTGGAAACCATGTGCAGTTTATTTTTCTCAACGAATGACGTAGATTAATCCCTGCAAGGCAGGTTGCGGTAGATGAAAGGTTTTAAAACTCATCATCATTTTAATGTGTTTAAAAATATATTTCTATCTTCCTCTGAAATGTAGATACGCTCCTGGAAACTCTATTCGAGCGACCTTGCCATGTTGAACTATTAATTATCTTTTCCTTGACCTGTTTTTATTCATTCCATTTTAAGCGTCAATAAATTCATCCATCTTCAATTAAAATTCACAATTCAAGGCCTGACTCCATTGTGCACTTTAATTCTTTTATTAAAAAACATCTAAACTATCATTAATGTTATTACTAAATAGAGAACTATGCTTAAATTTCATTTTTCACGAGCTACAGTAGCCGCTCTTGGAGCCGCACTTTTGTTTGGCGGCAGTACCCCATTTGCTAAACAATTAGTTGGAAATAGCTCACCTTTAATCCTCGCGGGTTTTCTCTATTTGGGTAGTGGCATAGGTTTAGGATTTGTTCGCCTAATAAAAGATCGTGGTTGGAATAGCCCTGACTTATCAAAATTTGAATGGCTGTGGTTACTGGCAGCTATTGCATTTGGTGGCATGATTGCTCCGACCGCATTAATGATTGGTCTTGCTCATACACTAGCGTCCACATCATCTCTGCTTCTTAATCTTGAGGCAGTATTAACTGCCGTTCTTGCATGGATTTTCTTTAAAGAAAGCACAGATAAGCGCATTATTTTAGGGATGTTACTTATTGTAGCAGGTGGAGTTTTATTATCGTGGCCACAAGAAATAGGCCCACAAAACTGGCTGGGTGTTGCAAGTATTGCTGTTGCTTGCTTGTGTTGGGCAATTGACAATAATCTCACCCGAAAAATTTCATCTTCTGATGCGCTCTTTATTGCTGGAAGTAAAGGATTTGTAGCGGGAATCGTAAACATTAGCCTAGCGTTCTTAATAGGATTAAGATTTCCCCTATGGACTAATATTACCTATACAATGATTCTAGGTTTTCTTGGATACGGCATCAGTCTTGTTCTTTTCGTTCTTGCCCTACGCGGACTTGGAACAGCAAGAACCGGAGCTTATTTTTCCACCGCACCATTCATGGGCGCAGGCATTGCCATATTGTTTTTTCAAGAGCCTACATCGGGATTATTCTGGATAGCTGCTGTCTTAATGGGTATTGGAGTTTGGATACATCTCACTGAGAGGCATACTCATGTTCACACTCATGAGCCATTACATCATAGCCATTCGCATTATCATGATCAGCACCATCAACATACACATGAAATCCCTTGGGATGGGCAAGAACCTCACTCACACCCTCATCAGCACGAAAAATTGACTCATACCCATCATCATTATCCAGATATTCATCACAGGCATACACATAAAGAATAGAATGGTATTCCTCTTTACAAAAGCAATCTTTAAATAAGATGCTAGGTATTTAACTTGCTAAATAATCCAATGAAAGGATATAAAATCTAGCAAGCGTAGCCTGGTTGTAATTCAAGGCCTGACCCCATTAATGACGCCTGCTTCAAACAGTAGTTTTATTTTTCTATGGAAAATGCGATAAAAAAGGCTTCCAAGCCCATACAATTTTCTTAAACTGAAAATTTTTTGTTCTCCTTCAATATATCTTCATCATCTGGCGCCACAGGGATATTCTGTAAAATATCCCTTATCAATGATTGATTGTAACGTCGTTGAGGATTAGTTTTGGCAAATTTTCCTCCGCTAAAAAATGTAGCATGATAGCTTGGAATCTCTGAGTTTCCATAATCAAAAACAATATCTTGCTCGCCATAAGCAGTCTGAAATTGAGCTGCGATATAGGCTTCCAAAATACGAGTTTGCTCCTCATTCAAATCCGTGCGCTCAAATCGTCCCGATACAAGGTAAACTTGCAAATAACCTTCTCGTTGACAAATATAACCTGCATAAAATGCAGAGCCGTCATACTTGCCTTCAGGTAGTGTGAGTGATGGATGTCCATAGCGATCCTTCCAATTTATAAATGGATAAAGTGATTCTCTAAAACTTTCCCTAAAACCAGTGTATCCATATTCTTTCTCATAAGCATTCTTTACACCAGTTGCCAGAATAAAATCGCTTCGTAAAGCCCAAATTCGCTTTTCTTGTGGAAGTAGGGGATACTGAATACTGGTAATATCTTGATACGCCGGATTCATGCAGTCTTCACCTGGATAGCTGTATTTTGGTTTAATCGAAGGAATATTTTGTTTAATATAGTTTTGGGCCTTTACATAACATGAATCAGCATGTGAAAGTTTAACCGCTTTACCGATTGATGATGGTGTATATGCCCTAGGTTTTTTGCTTATAGGGTAGGACGTATTTGTAAAGAATAAAGATGAATCAACATCATCCTCTTCTGGAGTTGTATCATAAAATACAACCTTCTGAACTCCATACGCTTTTTGAAATTTTAATGTTAAATAGGACTCAACAACATAAATCTGTTCTTCGGTTAGTGGTAAGATTCCCTCGTTAATTCGATTACAACGATTATATCTTCCCGAAGATAAAAAAACCTCCAGGTATCCGTCACGTTGACAAATAAATCCAGCATACAGAACAGTACCATCGTAATTATTATCTGCTATAGCAAGAGAAGGATGGCCGTATCGATCGCTCCAATTTAAATAAGAGTATTGTGATTCTTCAAAGGTTTCTTTTAGCCCATGATAACCATGTTTCTGTTCAGCGTTTTTCACTCCAGTCGCCAGAACAAAATCACTGCGCAAAGCAAATATACGTTTTTCATTAGACCTAAGGAAACTATCAACATCCTCAATACGTTGAAAAGCTGGATTTATACCTACCTCCCCAGCGTAAGTATATTTAGGTGTGACTCCTTTGACATGACGTTGAATATAAGATTTTAATACAAACTCTACGTTAAAAATTTTTGACTGAATGTCTTCTATGTTAGGACTCATGATAATTGCCTCATTTGCCCCAAATTAATCCAATTGATTTATGGATGTAGGTTGGGGTTAAATTCAGCAGCAAAAATATTAAATTAAATTTCTACCACCAAATTTCAATTTGAGCGCTTTAGGATTTAGAGTGAGTGTCGCGAAACCTGGACACTGGTATTGGAGAGGATTAGTTTGTTAGCGCTGTTTACAAATAACTCCGCCCAACCTCGACAACAGTGTCCAGGCAGCGCATCATCATCATTTGTTGTAAGCGTGTTTGTTGCATTTTAGAAAACAGAAATATCATAGGCAAAACCATTGTGTCATTAAATTTAACACTCAGTCAAGTTTTTAAATAAAATTCATGAAGCACTACTCTAATTGGAGTGTTTCTAAAATAATTAAGAAATTTTCTTTCATCATTTTATAGAACACGGGAGTTGCTTTAACCATGAAAGAGAAATTGATGGGAAGCATTCAAGAAATTTAGAAATGGCACGCTTATTAATTCCTAGTTAACGGCCCTAAGAGAGTAATGGAACAGCCAACCACTGAAGCACTGAGATTGTCTTTAATTAAATCAATTAGAGCAATAATTTATCTATATTGCCAGCTGGTTTTAAAAATTTAGCTAAACAATAAGAAGATGAAACCAGACATCGCCATTTGCAAAAGCACATTTCAATATGCTTGGCCGATATTCCTTTTCTATGCCTGATGAAGTGAAAGTTGAAAAGTTAAGGGCGTTCAGAGCTCCTGACAATCCTTAAGTCGGTTGACCGTTCTATTACTCCCCCACTCCACTCATCAATAAACAAAAATATATGCTCAAAAAATCAAGTTTCTTAAATGGATTTCTTTGTAGTAAAATAATGCTTATTTTTATTTGATTAAACAAGAAGAAATCATGTTTAGTAAACATTCTAGAAAATCGTTGCCCAGCATTAGGTATGGACTGTTTCATTATACTAAACCTTTTGATTACCGAAAAACTGCAAAAGAAATTCAAGAAATAGCATCAAAATATTCTTTTAGTTTTAGAGACAATGAGGTAAAAGCTTTAAATTATTTATTCACTAATCACTTTATTACACTTGAACAAGCAGACATGCTAGCTGAACAGTTAGTTAACTGGAAAGGGATATTCGAAGGACAACTATCCACATATTTTACTGATGACCACATGGATGCACTAATAGCCTTAATGCAAGATCAGCAAGTTCGGCAAATTTCAATTGGCGATGTAGTGAATAACATTCATCTTTTAACAAGCGACCAAGCTAGAAGAGTCGCGAATGGTCTCACACGAGAAGAGGCAATGACCAATTTACCTTTTGATAATATAGACCAAGAGCAACAATTCAACATCTAACTACCTCGACTTAATATCGCTAGATTGGATTTATTGGTGCGATTATGAATTCATAATCCTAAGTCCATTGTCAGTTTGGGCTAGATATGCGGTAAAACCTATAACTTATTTGGCAATCAATTCATTATATTTCCCCAAAGTTTTCTATGTAATTTTTGCTATCTTATCAGGACTTAATTGAAACTGACCGGTGGCCAATTTCTTAAGAATTCAGTTAATTGAATTATTAATTTATTGCAATGCTCTTCAATTCTTAAGGACTGTTCATCTTTATTTTGATATTGTTGGCGACAAGTAAGCCCAATTCCACTAATTTTGATACAGCATAAGAAACACTGGACTTTTCTTTTTTAAAAAATTTGAGCACCTGTGTATAAAGGAAGTCCGGCATAGTAATCGTAATTCGAGCCCTATTTTATCGTGTAATCAAGGTGTGCTTGTTTTTAGAAGTGCTTATTTTGTGTTTTTATTTAATTGGCTTATTTTTAGATTTGTATCGTGCTTTTAGTAGAGCGCAAATCAATTGCGTGTTTGTGACTCGATTGGTGATACGATCTCACATCCACTAAATAGTTTAAAAGGAGTTTTAAATGGTCATTCTTATATCTTAATGGTTATTGTGTTTTTGGCCATTATTAAAACTAACAGTAGAAACCAAAAAAATAATAAATTTAATTTCGAAAATCAATTAAACCAAACAGAATAATCCTGCGCCAGGACTACCAATGATTGGGTCTTTGGGCAGCTTGGGAAATTCTATTGGTTCAAGTGCAGCGGATAGAAACAATTACTGGAATGATTATTATCGCCAATCAACATATAATAGCAGCAGCTATGATTCCTTAAATAATCGCTTTTAAAAATTAAATTATGTCTATAACGCTCTCAGATCATGACAAAGAAATAATTGGTTTAATAGATAACCAAGTTCAACAATTAATTCAAAGAAATGCGCCCGAGCATGTGATCGTCACAACCTTAATGGATTTTATTCCGGATGTTCAGTGCATCGCTAATGAAACGTGTGAAAAAGAATTGGAATTGTATTGCAGAGAGCACCAACACTTTAACTTTTTTCTGCAATTAATTCGCCCAGCAGTAATTAATGGTGGTTTAAAATAACTAGGTTTACACATATATGTCTTTAAATTCAATAAAAATGCCCTTTATTTTGCAAGAGGAAGTTGCGCGAATAGACAATGCCAGCGATTACGCGCTCTTCATTTTAAAAAGTCATATTAACAATATTATTGGCACCGTTGCAAAAATGAACCAACATAAAAAATCTTAAGTTTTGGACGGAGCTCAACTGTTGCGGGAGCCACTAATGTGTTGAATTTAAGTTAAATAACTCAAGGCATGAAAATGGATAAAATAGTGATTTTTGACACGACGTTACGTGATGGCGAGCAAGCCCCCGGTGCAAGTATGCGTGTTAAAGAAAAAATAAAAATAGCCCAGCTTTTAGATGAAATGGGGGTCGATATAATTGAAGCAGGATTTCCGGCATCTTCCGATAATGAAATTAAATACCTAAAAAAAGTGAGTCATCTAATTCATCATGCGAAAATATGTTGCCTCGCGCGTGCTAAAAAAAATGATATTGAGGTAGCAGCAAAATCACTGAAAAATGCAAAAAACCCTAGAATTCATATTTTTATTCCCACCAGTTCAATTCTAATTCATCAATTACTCCAAATAACGGAGGAAAGGGTTTTAGAATTAATTCATGAATCAGTGACACAGGCAAAATCTTTTTGTGATGATGTTCAGTGGTCAGCAATGGATGCAACCCGCACCGATTTTAATTTTTTACTGCAGGCAATAAAAGTTGCTGTTGAAGCGAAAGCGCTTACTATTAATATTCCTGATACAGTTGGATATACGATGCCAGAGGAATATCGTATATTACTCTCCAAATTAGTAAGCCACTTCCCTGATATTTGCTTTTCTGTTCATTGTCACAATGATTTAGGTTTAGCTACTGCTAACTCCCTAGCTGGCTTGTTAGGTGGAGCAAGGCAGGTAGAATGCACCATCAATGGGATTGGTGAGCGTGCAGGGAATGCCTCACTAGAGGAGATTGTAATGGGCATTAAAACAAGGAAGGATGTCTTTAATTTCCAAACCAATGTGAATACACAAAAAATTTTTGAGATATCCCATCGGGTTGCGGACGCAACTGGATTTGCTGTGCAAAAAAATAAAGCGATTGTTGGAGCGAATGCCTTTACCCATGAGTCTGGCATTCACCAAAAGGGAGTACTAAAAAACAAAAGTACTATTGAAATTATAGATCCAACAGATATTGGTATTCCATCATCAAAGGTTACATTGGGCAAACATTCGGGTAAAGCCGGACTACGGCATAAAACTTTAGAATTGGGTTTACAATTAGATAAAGAACAATTGCTGCACCTGTTTCATGCACTTAAAAAATTAAGCGCTCATAAAAAAATTATAACTGATGAGGACTTACTCAGCGTGTATGCATTGACAGAAAAAATCTGAGAAAGATTGCACGCTAGTATCTCTTATTTATAACTTCGATCACAGGGTATTATTTGGGGATTATCCACCAATTCAGGGAAACAGGCATGCTTTGCATAGGGTATGCAAAAAACAAAAACAATACTCACATAATCTTTACATGCAGTCTTTTCTTTGATTTTTTAAATCTAGACAAAAATTTAAGTAGCTGTTATATCTTTATATCTAAGGATATTAGCAATCAAGGATGACCATGAACAAAACCACTCAGTACACTTTAGTTTCTATCTTTGCAGGCATAGTATTATTATTGAGTTTTTCCTCTTCAGTTTTTGCTCAGTGCCAAGGCAATGCGGAGCCGTTTGAATCAGGAACAGCAAAACATGAACAATGGAAATCAATCGGCAATAGTTATAGCAAATCCAAGCGACAAGCAGTCCTATTTAATAACTTTAAAGGGGGAATTGCTAAACTTCCAGCAGGCCACAATCACCCACCTCACTTTTACAAACATAAATTGCTTGTTGTCGTTATGGAAGGAACGCTTCACCTTCATCTTAATGGTAAAACAACAACCTATAGCAAGGGAGAATATTTTATTTTACCTGCCTACACGTGCTTTAGCAGTCATTCTAAACACGGTGCGACTGTAGTTATGGTTGGAGCAAAACCCGGCGATAGTTTTCCAAGCAAGCAAAAATAATGAAAATAGATTCAGCACAGATAAGGCGAAAATCCACATTGACAAATTCGTCACGCACTGCGTGGCGAATCTATTAAAACTATTGGTTATTTGTATTGGGGACGAAAATAAGAGCCAAGTCCCGAGTCGCCTTTCAAAATTTCTTTTACCTCATTCCAGGTGTTAGGTGCCGTAAATAAATTATAAAACTTATTATCACGATGATAAGTTAAAAATGGTTTTTGATTTTCCCATTTTCGCATGCAATTAAATAATTGAGTTTTATCATCCTGGTTCCAGTTTTTGGTAAAAAATTTAATAAGCTCGATAAACTCAATCTTTAATTCTCCAATTTCTAAAAATTTTTGTTTTTTATCCATCGTTGATAGCTGAACAGCAGTAAATTTTGCTACATAATCATCATAAATATGTTTAATGCGCTCAACCGCTTCATGATTATCCGCTCCTTTATACGAATATAACGCCTCATGTGTTTTACTATAGTCAGGTGCGTTTAATAAAAGTGGAATTGTCTCAGGAAATTTAGTTTCCCTTACCTCAGAGCCTCGCAAGTCTTCACCTTCTAAATATTTTTCTAATAAAAAAGGAAAAATTTTCGATGCAGTTTGAGCGGAGGCCTCTTTATATTCATTCACCTCCTCTTCCAACTTGAGCATAATATCCTCAAATAAATGATAAATATCATCAATTTTTTTTAGGAAATCTAACTTCTCTAATTTTTTTTGGTACCAGGCCAGCCTAGGTTCAGTCGAGAATTGTTTTATCTCCCGTTTCAGTTCGGTTAAATAGATTAGTTTAAAACAATCAAGATAATTTTGTGGTGCTGGTGAGATCACTTGCAAAGGTTTGATTGGCTTACCCATTAAAACTCGATGAATGTTATAGATTAAACTGGCTCGAATAAAGGGATCTTCCTCAATATCCATCACTGTTATGTCCCTTAAATCCAGGTTGGGAATTGAAAGAAGCGCCGAAACGCCAGGAGCCCTCAATTCTTTCATACTAATATTATGGTGGGCTCCCACAAGTGCGAAATATTTTTCGCGGCTTTGCGAAATAATTTCAGCAGCGGTTGGATTCATTGCCAAGGCACGTTTTTTTGGAAATTTAGTTTCATTTTTTTTGATATAACCAGTAATACCATCATAAGCCTCAGTGGTATCGATAGGGGTAATGTGTATACCAAGCATTTGCGCCATGACAACAATACCTAAACTGGAATAGGGGTTAGCCCTATAGCTATATAAAAAATCATCGGAATTTTTTCCTGCTATAATGCGATTGCTGATATCCTGATTAATTAATTCGACTAATAATGCTTTGGGCAATAAGCCTGTTTGGAAAAATTTTTCGTATAAAGCCGTTTGAGTATCATAAAATCCTAACTCAACAAATAACTGTTTGATTCCAGAGGCTGCAAGGCTAGGCATAAAAGTTACTAAAAATTTTTTATGTAAACCTTTAGAATGAGTCTCGCCAATACAGACACCTTGATGTTCCGATATTCCTTTTAGCAATTGTGCTTTTGCAGAGGAAGCCGAGTTACCGCTAATTTCAGTAATTTTATTATCAGACAAACTGTCAAAATCCAAATTTTGTAAATCATGCTTTGCTTTGCGAATTTTATTTCTTCGCTTGGCTGTGACGGGTTCTTCGCATCGCTCAAAAACAATTCCCGCTTTTTCCTGGATAAACTTTTTTTCAAAAACAGTTTCTTCATCTAATGAAATGGGTTCCCCTGCTTTTTTAAAATCTAATATCAGCGGTAGAAATTCAGAAATAAAAGCACTAATTTCATTTAAATTATGTCGAAAATAAATTGCATTGTGTTTGAAAACAATCGATTTTTCAAAATTATTTAAAAATCCAGCTTGTTGTAAATGAATGACTAAGGCATCAAAAATGCTCGAAGAAGGTTCAGAGCCCGGTTTAATCACATAAAGATACCCTTTATTTTTTTCTGTGCGAGCTTTCAAATTATTTCTCATTTATCATGCCTTGTATAATTATAATTCATTGCATGAGATTTCGAATATTTATCCTGTTCAAAAACAGAGCTCCCTTGCACAAGAGTATCCCGCACGTATAGGGTCAGGCCTTGAATTGTGAATTTCAAAACTATAGTCGTAATTTTTTGACTATTTTACTCACACTGGAATAATGCAAGCAAAAATATTCCCCAATTTCTTTTAAACTAAATTGACCACTTGTGTACGCAACTTGAATTCCTTCGTTTCTTGTACTGGTCCTTTGCTCTATCTCTTTTAAAGTGTAACTCTCTGCTTCATACTGAGTTTTCGGGATATCTATTAGATTCATTTGAGGGTCGATTTTTTTCAACATCTCATTAATAAACTCATCATTTCCCAGATAAATTTGTTTTTTTAAATCATTCCATGGTGACTTACTCGTTATTCCTTCAATTACAAATTCTCGATATTTATCAATGGCTAGGGCCACATCTTCACTAAATAAACAAAGAATTTTATCGGTATGCAACCAATTGGGTTTCGACTCTATTAATGTCGTAGCTTGATAACTACTCCATTTCCATTCATGGGGTGAAGTAACCATTTTTGCGCGTACAGGATTTAATACAATGTATCTTGATAACTCAAGCAAATATCTCTCTTTATCAACTAATATTGCTTTGAATCGCCCTTGAAAAACGTGCCCCACACGATTGTGGGTTCGATTAAATCTTTGAGTATATACACCATTAAGTAATTGCATCCCTTTACTTAAATTTCCAAGTGGAGTCTCGATTAACAGATGGTAATGATTATCCATGAGACAGTATGCGTAACAAATCCAAGTACATCTTAAGCATACCTCAGAAAAAGTGTTTAAAAATATATTTCTATCTTCCTCTGAAATGTAGATACGCTCCTGACCATCTCCTCTTGAGGTGATATGGTACAACGCTCCTGGAAACTCTATTCGTAGCGACCTTGCCATGTTGGACTATTAATTATCTTTTCCTTGACCTGTTTTTAATTCATTCCCTTCTAAGCGTCAATAGATTCATCCATCTTCAATTAAAATTCACAATTCAAGGCCTGACCCCATTAATGCGTGTTGGCTTAAAACTACGTGTGTATTTACATCTACCTTTACCATCAGATACCTCTTGGCTTTAAACTCAAATTAAGAGATTTCTTACATGATTATGCGCCATTTTGAGTATAACTTATCAAAATTATTCGCTATGCTTAAATCAGTACGAGGAAGGACAGCGGATGTCTAAATAAGGATTATTTGAACGCATCAAGGACGATGCACTACCACATGGATGTGGTCTGCCTCCTCGGAACACAATTCACCATTGCCATCATAAGTCATCAGAATTTATTGTGCTTTTTATCACATCTCAAGCCAACGAAACCACTAGATAAAACCCTCCATTAATTCAATTATTTTGGTATTAATTTGAACCATTGATTAATGGATAAAGCGTTCCTGGTTTTCAAAAGGAAATCTGAGACCGAAAAAATGATATCCTCTGCCATTAAAATACTCTATATTGAATCTGATCATTTTTGTCGTTCAATTGGATCAAACTCGATTAATCTCCAGGAGTTTTGTTTACTGCCTTTCCCTTTGCTCCCTACGAACAAAAACTATGGAGTTTTAGCACACCAAACATTTCGAGGAATAATATACTAGACTTATCTATATTAATCGATGAGCTAGGTTGGAGATGAAAAAAATTGCATTAGAAGAAGCTATTGTTGTTCCTGGACGCGACTTAATTTTAGAACACAAAAGCCATCCCGAGTTTAGTCAAAACTTAGTTCGTTTAAAAGATATACATAAGCTAAGAATTGATAGTATGGATGAAGCAGGGATTGATTTATCAGTACTTTCCGTAACAACTCCAGGGCTACAATCTTTAGCTCTAGCATCACAACTGGAATCTTGCGCCCAAAAGTGGAATGACTATTTAATAGACTGTGTCACTCAATCCCCAAATAGATTTCGCGCCTTTGCCTGTATACCTACTTACGCCCCAGAGCTTGCAATCAATGAGCTTGAACGCCTTAAAGGTGTTCAAGAAATCGTTGGCTGCCTCATTAATGGATATGATAGTAGTGGCTATACTTCTGCAAAATACCTAGATGACAATGCTTATGACGAGTTTTGGGGCTACATTAATGATAACAACATCCCAGTTTATATTCACCCCAGAGGGATTCCAGAGGGAAGAGTAGCTACTTATTCACCATATCAAGCATTACATGGTTCAACATGGGGATTTCATATTGAAACGGCCGAACACGTTTTGCGCTTAATGCTCTCAGGGCTTTTTGATAGGTATCAAAATCTTAAAATCATCATTGGACACATGGGAGAAATGTTAGCATTTTGGGCTTGGCGACTCGATCATCGACTAGAAGAAGAAGGTTGGCTTGAAAAATTGCAATGTAATAAAACAATTACAGAGTACCTAAATTCTAATATATTCTTAACAACAAGTGGTTTTTTTGATACTCCTTCTTTGATGCATGCAATTGCTACAGTTAGCGTAGATAGAATCATGTTCTCAGTTGACTATCCTTATGAAGATAACTTGAAGGCAAGCCAATGGTTAGATTCACTACAATTGGATGATGAAGATAAAAAGAAAATTAGTTACTTAAATGCCGCTAAATTACTAAATATATGAATTTCATGAGTCCTTTGATATGCGACAACTATAAACCTTATTGCGGAGGCGGCATATCGATATCATGGGGTTTTGGGACATTATCCAGGCTTCAATTCTAATATTTGATAAGAATATTTGCTTACCAAAGAATCAATTCATTTCTGAAGAAGCATTTCATTGATTCCAATGGTTAAATTCAAGTATGTATTGGTGCTGAGTTATTTTTATATTATCCTTTTGTAATATTCTTCTCCAAAATATTTCCCTATCATTTTGTTTTTTACTTTGTGCATATTCAACAACACTAAATGAAAGGTTGGGATTACCACTCAGAGGACTCATTAAGATGGGAGTCTAGCCCAGAATAACCAAAAAGTATTTTTTATGGAATAAGTTATTAAAACAACTCTTTGAAATCAAAAATAGATAATTTAATAAAATCAAGTGGTTAAATGGTAGTGGCAGGAATCGAACCCGCTATCAGATGTTTTTGATAGACCTAGCAAAACAATGATAGACGATGAAATACTATATAAATCCAGGCCCAAAATAGATAGGAAGTTGCCATTCTGTTGTCTTTTGTTGCCCTTAATTGTCAGCAAATAAACCCACAATAAACCCTTTGATATTTAAACTTAAGGTGATGTTTTAGACTTCCCTACTTCTTTTTCACGATTACCAGATTTAATTGAGAATAATCGGATGAGATCTGAGAATCAAAGTTTTCAGACTTTTAATGATTATTTACTGAGCGAATTCTTTTAGTTTCATCGCTCATTAGATAAATCTGCAGGTGGACTGTAAAACAAGTGAAGTAAAGTTTCCGATTTTCATCCTGGATGGTTTCAACCATTTGAACTTTTATACAATTTATATTACAAATAATACAGGTACTTGCTCTCGCTCTTGCAAATATTCTTCATTAGCCATTCCTAAGGACTAGAAATGCGAAACAAAATTCAAATCTTTGCTTTGTTCATCGCCATGATATTTTTTTCTACTGTCTCCGCAGAAAATTACAGAGTGACCGCAACAAAAGATACCGTGACGTTAGGTCTTTATACATTGGATAAGCAACCTGTAATCAAAGTTCATTCTGGAGATTCTGTTTCTTTGGAAACCTGGAATAGCTGCTTGCATGAGATGGTTTTTAATAAAACAACTCCGGCTGAAGTTGCCAATTTCTATACCAAATATGATATTCAAAATAGACGTGGGATGCACAGCTTGACCGGTCCTGTTTATATTGAAGAAGCCGAACCTGGAGATGTGTTAGAGATTAGGATATTAGACATCAAATTAAATGATTTTGGTTATAACTTTTTAAGTCCTACCGCGGGAATTTTATCTGAATTTACCCAACCAAGGATTATGTATTTTAAATATAATAAAGAAAAAACCGCCACCGAATTCACAAAGGGATTATGCTTACAATTAAAACCATTTCCTGGGGTTGTTGCGGTAGCTCCTCCTCAAGATTGGCCCGATGGTTGGCCAGTAAATTTAGCCAAGCATATGGGTCAACCCGTTCCAGGACAATTTAATTCAGTTCCCCCAGGTCCTTTTGGAGGTAACCTAGATGAGCCAAGCTTACAGGTAGGCTCTATCCTGTATTTACCGGTTTTTCAAAAAGGGGCTCTTGTTTGGACTGGTGATTCGCATGCAATGCAAAGTAATGGTGAAATTGACGTTACAGCGCTTGAAACCTCCTATGAGGGAATTACTCTGCAATTTATAGTAAGAAAAGATTTAAAGGCGGAGGGAGTAACTGATAAATCAAAACGCAACGGCAACAGTTTATTCACTTGGCCCATTGTCGAAAATGCGGATGAATGGATTGTTATAGGATTGAATGAAGATCTCTTCGAAGCCATGCAACTTGCCTCGAGAAATGCGATTGAATTTTTAGTGCGCACTCAAGGATTCTCACCGCAAGAAAGTTATCAATTTTTAAGTATGGTAGGTAATTTCGATATACCTGAAGCAGTCAATGTTATCAAAAGTGTAGCGGTACATATTCCTAAAGCATCCTTCAAAAATTTAGGCAAGATGAAGACGCTCTCTTCTGAGGGTACGTTCCCTTTAACCTCGCCCAAGAGTGATGGAAGTGCCAGTTGCACGACTCAAGAAGGCAAAATTATTCAATAACCATTAGGTGACATAATGAAAAAAATCTTCTTTTTTTTATACTTAAGCCTTATGACTTCGCTTGTCTTTGCCAATAGCATTGTGCTTGATAATAAAACCAATTATCCGAAAGAAAAGTTAGGAAAAATTGCTGTACAATGGTCAGTTTCAGCTAAAGCAATACAAGAAGCCAATAAGAACATTCTTAATGGCACTACACTGCATTCTAGCTCCTTAACGATGCTTCGGCAGAATGACAAAATTTATCTCAAATCACCGAAGAATGCCCGATACTTTAGAATTATTGTATGGTTAAATGATAAACAACAACCAGACTTGCTTACGAATTGGGTAGATATTATTCCCGATAAAACCTATGTTGTGAATCAAAATCAATTGGTACCCCGTGCACTGATGGTAGGAGCAGGTTGCTAGACGGTTTGATTAGGAACAGTTTACTGCGGCGGATTGATTTCCTTGCATGTACAATAGTCTCGGAATAAAACGATAATGATACATCGCATCTTTTTTTTTATTTTTCTTGCAATAATGCATAGGGTTTATGCCGAGACAACCAAACCTGATCCTAAAAAACCAAAAACAACGAGCATTAGCTCCAACCCCGCAGCGGTTAATGTTCCAACAGGTACAGGAACAATCCAACGCGCTATAGAAAAAAAATTGGGTATTGAAAATAATCATGGAATTATGATCCAAGGAGCCTGGATCGGCGATACCAACGATTTATTTTCTGGAGGGATCCCTAATGCCGAACATTATACATCAAACAGTGTCTTGCTGGTTGATTTGACCATCGACATGGAGCGACTTAACGGATGGAGAGGCGGTTTATTTAGCGCCCAATTTTTACAAGAAAACGCGCAAAATACCAATGCACAAGCAGGACTTTTTCAAGGATATAACTCGTTGCCTGATGTTTCCCCATTTAACCGTTCAGAGCTATATGCCCTTTGGTATCGACAATCACTATTTGATGACAAACTGTTTGTCCGCATTGGAAAAACAATTACTACACTTGATTTTAATAACGTCATTAAACCAGTTCCTCTAAGCGCCGGTGAGCCTAATATCCCAGCTGTAACCAGTTTGATTTACACTCCTATTTTTATCAATCCAGCTGTGGATGGAGTTATGCCAGGTTATACGAATTCCGCTTATGGACTCACCTTGAATTTTACCCCAGTAAAGCAATGGTATCTTGCATATGGCATTTATGATGGCAATTTGGCGAGCGGTAAACAAACTGGTTTAAGCGGTCCAACATTTAACGGCCGTAATTTTCAAGTTGCTGAAACAGGAGGCGCATGGGTTTTAAGAAAAAAACCGGGAACTGCTGGAATCGGTGTATGGCATCAAAAAGGGCTTATTCGACAGCTAAATTTTAAGGAAATGGAAGCTACTGGTGCTTATTTATTCGGATCACAACGTTTATGGTATCGACATCCTGGATTGGATATAAGTGGAATTTCAGCTTTTTACCAATTAAGTATCAATAATTCCAGTGTATTACCCATGAACAAATCGATTGGGGCAGGTTTAACTGCATTTGGTTTAATCGCCAATCGAGAAAGTGACTCCCTAGGTATGGGGTTTTCACTCTCCTGGTTGAATCAACACCGCACAGATAGGCCAAGCGAATTAATGTACCAAATTTACTATCAGGCACAAATAATACCTAATATTTATTTGGAACCTGCTCTTTCCTATATCCCAACCCCTGGACAAAGTTCAAGTTTACCACCTGCATTTGCGGGCACAATAAGAGCAATTATCTTGGCTTAAATGGAACAAGCCTGACTGAATTAATGCGCTTCAATCGTAACCAAGCTCACTGGACTACACTTGTTTTAAAAACGCGTTGATCTTCTTCATCGGGTGCTTTGTGTTCTTCTGTAGGTAATGTCTTTTCTGCAACCTCCTGTTCTCTTCCCTTTTGTAATCCGTCTCTAAACTCGCTAAATGTTCGCATTTTTGCTTTTTCACCATCTATAAAATCCATTAATTTTTTGCCTTCTTTTGTCGGGCGAATTTCCGCAATAGTAGGTTCACTGCCGTATAGGCAGCTTGGAGAGCTAGATTCTACTTCAAATATTTGATTTATCTTTTCATTTAAGAACTTAGTTGCTATTTAAAAGGTGGGCAAATTACTCAACTAATAGGATCCTATGAAAAAAATATACCTACAATAGTCTTATTCGGTGGTGCAGGGAAAAACTAAAAGTTTTCCATAATGAGGAACCAAACTTTGAAGAGATAATCAAGTTTTCAAAGGAATCTGTTTATTATTCCCAACATTATCATTAGAACTCTTCATCACTAATCGCCTCATATTAATTAAATTTTGGCAATCTTCATTGAAAATAAAGCAATACTCATTTCAAGTATGGACCGTTATAGAATGGTTTGATTTTGGGTTATTTATTTTTAAGAGACCAAATTATGGGTGGGAAATCTGGTCTAATATATAGTTAGATTTGATAATTTTAGGGCCTAATTATGAAAAGAAGATTAGAGCTATCAATATTTAAATCCGGATCTAATGAATCGGAGCAGCAAAAAAAAATTATGATTGTAGAATTATATTCTTTTTTTGATGAGAAGGATAATGAAGATTATTCCCATGAAATAATTGGCAATTTAGATATTGGAATTCACTTGAGAAATTTATATGGTCAGACTGAGCATCTTATTTATTCATTGGATAAAGATATGGTCAAAGATATTAAAGATGAGCTGAATAAGAGAAGAATTAGTGCTAACCCTATCAACCTAACAGAAACACCAGAGCTAGAGATGTTCCAATCGTTGCTCAATGGCGTCGATACCTTAATTATTATTGCGCAAGGGAATCTCGATGAGCAAAAAATAGCTGATTTAGATGCAGAATCCTTCATTGAGCTTTTACGAGAGGATTTTGAAATGGGTGATCGGAATCTTAATTGTTTGGAATTATTTTGTTGTAAAATGGCTAATGCCCACGATCTTAGAGAATCCTTAAAAAGCGGCTTATATAGTTGTGTGAAAAATATAATTAGTTATCCTACTCTTCTTGCTGCCAATGAAAAAGGTAGAGTATTTATAGAAGAAGCTGATGAAAATAGTGATGAAACCGATCGATTTTATTCCGAAGATAAAAAACAAGACTTTCAACAAATTGATCAGGTTATTTGTCCGGAAAAAAAATCAGAGAATAAGGTTTAAGAAGTGTCATTTAATGTTTCAGTAGGGGGAACAAATTTATAATTGAATTCAGGAGAAAAAATCTGGCGGTAATACCAGGTCTGATTATCACAGTAATCAGACTTTTTGTAAGTTAATTCACCCACCATCAACTATCCTAGTTTTTCCTTCGCTAACCCCCTATCACCATTTTTGTATTTAAAATGATTAAATCAATTAAACGAAAATTTTTTCAAAAATTATATCCAAAGCTTAGGGCTTATAGTCGGAAAAGTATATGTAATGAATAAATTATAATTTTATAAAATTAAGGAAATCCTAGAAATAGCAAGCAATTTTGCAATTAAATCATATTTAGTCATAATTATAATATAAATAAATTAAGGAATAATATGAAGTGTCCGGAATGTCATTATACAAGGAAAAACAATGAAACAGTTCCGGAATGGCAATGTCCAAATTGCGGTATAGCATACAATAAACACCCAAACTACACTCAAACAAGCCACAAAATTAAATTACTATATAAAAAAATTCCAAAAGATTATCAAATAAAAGCCAATACTATATATGTTTATTTGATTAAATATCGTTTTGATGTTGAACATATTCAATTTGCTTTTAAAGAAAAAGAAGATTCCATAGTTCGATTAGGGCTACCTCAAGAGCTTGCTAATTATGCACCAGAAATTTTTCAAATATTGAGTGGCTCTAATCAAAAACTAAAAAAACATCATAAACAAGCAATTATTAATTCTATATTAAAAGAAAATCTTCAAAAAAATTTATCCCAAAAGAAAGATACTGAAAAATTGACTGAAGAGTCAAATACATCTCAAAACCCAGAAGAAAGAAAGTTGTCAAATTTAATTTTAGATACAATAGCAATAATTATGGCAATTATTGGTATTCTGCTGCTGATTTTTATTGAAATGGATTACTACATTTTTAAACCTGAAATATTTATTGAAAAAACAAATAAAAACACTGTGAGAAATTCAATATCTTCTGAAAACTATACAAACAAAACTATAAATAACTCTCCAATTAATTTTTATACATTAACATCAACTCCAAATCAGAATCAAAATCAAAATTTATCTTTTGACTCTGAAGGAGTCGAGGGTCTTTCAATATTACTTGGAGAGAACGGCTATAAACAAAATATCAATGAAGGAATAAAATTACTTACTAAGTCTGCTGAAAAAGGAAATAGGAGGTCACAATATAATTTAGGAGTAGCCTATTATTCAGGCTATGTTAATTATATTGATGAGAAAAAAGCTCTCTTTTGGTTTACTAAAGCAGCTGAAAATGGGGAGGAAAAAGCACAATATAATTTAGGAATTATGTATCTTCGCGGAGAGGGAACGGCTAAGAACAAAAACAAAGCATTATATTGGTTTAAAAAATCAGCCGAACAGGGTTTTGAACCAGCCATTAACTTTTTATCAAGTAGTTATGAATTAAATAATATGCCGGTACCAGTATATAAAGAAATTCCATCAAACAAATTTATTTACAAAAAAAAAGAGAAAAATGGGACAACCTTGTTTACTGATAATCCTGATTAGGTACGTATATCGGCTAACTCGAATTGGCGAGTTGAATACGCTGTTGAAGTTGTAACTTTAAAAGTATTTATAGTATTCAATGATATCTCTTTTATTTTTTAGTATTTTGTATATGTCTATCTAACGAGAGCAGGTAAGAAATACTACTTTCTCTTCTCAAAGCACGTTCTGCAAAATAATTATCTACCGCTGCTTTCAAAACGTATCGACCTGATGCTCCAGCTAAAGCGGCAATTTGTATCCAAGAAATATCAGTGAATATATGTACCCCGCTAAATACAGCAGCCCTTTCTATGACTCCTTTAAATAGGCTACTTGTGAATCCTTCGTCAATGGTTTCAAGCCACTTTCTAAAATTTGTTACAGCTGGAGTGATTTCTGTTTTAATTAATTTATTGATGGCATCTAAATAATTATCATGTGTAAGAAGGTTAGCTTGTTTTGTTTGAATAGAGGCAAGATACTCTAAGAATTCCTCTCTGGCATTTTCATATTTTTTTCTATATGCCACAACCTTTTAATATCCATGCTTTCTATGCTTTCATCCGATATTAACTCATCAAATATTGCAAAACCAAGATCAGCAATACTAATGGTGGTATCTAATTTCTCTATGATTTTAGCAGCACGCCTATAGTGTGTATTTAAAAGATTGGCATAAGGATTTGCATCTGCTAATGGAATAAATCCGTTCCTTTCCCCCTCCATTAATGCAAAATTTAATTGTGCAGAACATAATGCTATTCGCTGTAATAAAAATGCATATATAGCTTCAGGATTTGTTATATCAAAAGGAGAAAAGCTTTTTTTAAAAACTCTGTAGCATTAGGACTAGCTAATGTTGAGGGGGCAATATTCTCAAAAAGCGTTATAAGTTTCTTTTTGGTCCTTCCAAAAGAACCATAATCTCCTTCAGGAAAATGCCGATCCCTAAAGGTACTCGACTTTGATAGTCCGTCTCTATAACTTTTAATGAAGGAATAATCACTTAAATCTGATTCCACTTTTTCCAGCAAATCATTCGAAATTATTCCTACTTTAACACCATGAACATATATTGGTACTCCAGAGCGTCTTCTCGAAAGGATTTCTCAGTTGCCCTTAATGGTGATGGAGATCCAATTAAGCCAAAGTTACCAATAGTAAATGCAGGTCTATCCATAAAATGGATTTCATCAAAGAATAAAATACATTTTTTTAGTGTTGTATGTGATACCTGTGTATCAGGATAATATAGGACATTTACTTTATCGCGCATCATACTCCTTATGAGCCCGCATCTTTAATTAAATAACTATATATAGATCAACAAACCTGTTGAATAGAAAACGCAACGTCAAATTCATCGTATAAGGCTTTAGGCTTTAAGGGCGCCCTTCCTCTATGTATTTTATTTGGACTCTCTTCCAACTTAACCAAGCCATACTGCTCCATTGTCCTTAAAGTCCTAAGGATATTATTCGCTTTTCTTTTATACCCAGTTAACGCCTCTAAATCAGATACAGATTTCGGCTCATTTTCAATGATTAACTTTAGTAAAAGCTGATTATCCTCAGACAAAACATGAGCCAATGATTTCATTGACGTAAACCAAATCTTTGGTTCGTCCTTTTTGGGTTTATATATACCCTTAGCAATGGCAATTGTGCGTTGCTTATACTGCTCAAGGGACATAATGCCTATTCTTGCTTTATTCATTATTTACTCTCCTTAAGAGATACAAGACGCTTATCCACCTCATTCCAAAAGTCTTCTAAAAGCTGTCCTGCATTAACATAATTATAAGGTCTTCCTTGATCCTTCTCATCAAAATGCCAATGATCAAAGGTTCTTTCCGGGCTAACCCCTTTCTTTGCCCCATATTTAATTTCATGGCTATTATCAAAACCCAATATTCGATTATTGGATTTATCATGTAAAGTTAACGAATATTTAATACCCTGTTGTCGGCTTTGTGTTTTAATTACCTCAAACTTCACCCATAATCCAAGAGATTCATCAATAATGATTCTTTCACCATTAAGCTCTAATAGATTTTCCAATGTATGATCAATTGTATTCATAATTAATTATATCATAAGATGATATGTTTGCAATTATAAACGGGGGTTTTCTTAACTCCTCCACCGTATTTCTTCTGAATAATAAAAATTCAATAATATAAATAAGAAATTTGGTTAAGTATTTAAATTCAAAAAATGCTCACTCAACTCTATGGGGTTTAAACAAACGAGACCTAACATTATGAAATAAATATCGTCGGAAAAAGTGGGGCATAATTTAAGTTTTTTAAATAGAACCAGCATCATGTGCGAAACAGATGGTCAATTTTTTACAGTTTTTACAAAATATTGTTCTAATGGCATTAGAAATTTATTCATTTTTTCATCAAGTTCAGAATCGATTTCTGGGATATTTAATTTATATAAATATCTAACTTCCTCAGGCAAGGAAGTTTTTAATAAAGGTGATTTTGCAAGTGCATTCCTATATCCATCTCCTGTTAACAAATATATTTCGTCACCTTTAGTTTTATACACTCCAAAATCCATAGGATCGAATTCAAGAACAAATTGCGCTAAACTATTCGTATTGTCTTGAAGGAATTTATTTACTCTATTTTTTATAAGTTCAGAATATCCACTTTTCACTTGAGTGATTCGATGATATTTTCTATTTACTAAGGAATTACTTAATAAAATGAGTAACTTAATTTCTTGAGAGAAGTTAGTTTTTATTTTTATATCGGAAATCTGTCGTAATAGTGTCCAAATCATAATCTGTTATTTTTTCATAATGTTTAAGTAAGTCCTTTAAAATGGCGTCTTTAGTTGTTTCTTTAACTTGGGAGATGTTATTTAAAAATCCTATTAAGGGAAAATGATCAATTTTCATTATCCTAGAAAGATCATATAAGTTTTTATTTATTAATTTTAAAACAATCTTGAGCAGATATTCACAGAAGCATTTAATCCTATGAAAATATACGTTTTTATTCATTAATCTACGTGCCATTATATAATGCTCAACAGCATTTAATGCTTTTTCTTCAATACAAATTACATTGTCTTTTTGACATATTTTCAAGCAATTAACTAGCCAATATAAATCAAAACATCCATAGGTTACCCCACAAAAATGACTATCTCTTAATAAATAATCAAAACGATCAACGTCGAGTTGTGAGGAGATAATCCCATGAAGTTTATGCTTTTTATCTGTATATATTTTTTTTACTTCAGAACTATACTTAGAATCAATTACGTTTTCCTCTATTAATTGATCTATGAATATTCTTGACCAATCTTCATGACTTATTTGTGACTCCTTCTTTGAATCAATTAAATTATTTGCTATTAAGGTTTCGTTAATGATTTTTTCAAAAGCATGAGAGAAAGGACCATGTCCAATATCATGCAATAAAGCTGTAATCGCCAGAGAAATTTTTTCATCTTGATCAGAAGAAATTCCATAAATTGACGAATAAACTAAAGTTGAAAGATAGGCAGTACCTAGAGAATGGCTAAACCTATTATGAACCGCTCCAGGATAAGCAAACTCAGCAAAAGATAATTGCTTTATCTGTCTAAGTCTTTGAAAATATTTTGAGTTAATAACTTCAAACAATGCTTCATGCACTTTGTCCTCAAAGCTCATAACTCCATGTACGGGATCACAAATAATCTTTCCCATTTTTATCCTTGTCTGAGGCTCCTTCTTGTTAAATTATAGTCAACTTTGACTAATTACTTACCTTTTTAAAAAATATAGATTCTCAACTATTACTTATAAAATTATTTACCTTACTTAGAAAGGTTTATATTTGATTGAATATGACTAATAAATCCGTATTATTATAGGTGCTAAAGTATGCTCAAATTCACCATAAATATGTGTTTTGGGGACATCAATGAGATAAGTATATCTAATTTTAAGTTTTTCATTTAAATCGCAATGAATAAAAATTTCTGCTACTCTATTCAAGCGGCTATCTAAAAGCTTGGCCTCAAACATAGAGAAAATAAAGAGTCATCTATATAATCAAATATGAGCATGATTTTTGAGAATTTTCTTGCATGATTTTGACGGTATAATTAACAAAAGTAAAATTATTCCAATAACTACGGTATATCTGGCAAATTGATGAAAAAACGAAAATATGATAAACCACAAATCCAAGAAGCTATATTTGAGGCCAAATTTAATTTCGAAAATTTTGATGTCGCTATGCCTGGTCAAATATTTGAGTTGATTAAAAATGAATATCCAATAAAGCAAGACTATAAACATTTTTCTCTGACATTCTCAGAAAACTCAAATCTTTCACCTTTAATACAAGCTCCATTAATACGAGCATCTAAAAATGATAACTCAGAAATATTACAATTTGGACCAGGAATAACAGTAGCCAATAATCTAAGATATGAGAGCTGGGATGCTTTTGAACCAACAATTAATAAAATTTTGTCCGCATATATTGATGTTGCTAACCCTATTAATGTCAATCGTATTGGAACTCGATACATTAATAATATTCATATTCCCTTAGAAAATATAAGTGTTTCTGATTATTTTAATTTAGATATACAAATTCCTAGCCAATTACCAAGTATGAAATCTCTCGAGCTTGTTTTTTTAAATGATGTCGTTAGGAATAATAACAGCTTTACGATACGAACAAGATTTTCAACCGAAACTCTAAAACAAAATGAAATTGGAGGAAGGTTTATTTTAGATTTAGATTGTTATATTGAAAAACAATTTGATTGTGATATTAAAAGTTTAATTTCATTAGCCAAAGAATCTCATGACATTTTAGAAGATTTTTTTGAGACTATAATAAGTAATAAGACACGTTCGATTTTGGAAGTTAAAAATGGATAGTTCTTCTATAGCTCTCCGAGCACCCTTAAAGCTTGAACCATCTAGTAAATGGATTAGGCCTAATACAACTTATGAAGATTTTAGTGCTAAAGCGTATGATGCTGAATCCATACAAAGAAGAAGAATAGAATCTATTATTTCGACTATCACATTACAGGATAATAAAGAATTACAGATCGAGCACTTATTTAAACTTAAATCGCCTCTTATTCAAAAAAGAAATAAAATTATAAAAAATCCTATCAAATTAATTTTTTCTAAAAGTAAGTTGAAAGATATTGATGCAGAACTTGATAAAATTGAACTAGAAATCTATAGACTTCAATCACAGGATACCAAAAATAATATGGATATTGATAATCTTCTACTACATATAGAAAAAAAATTATCAAGGCGTAATCAAATTTTTTCAGAAAGCTCATCAAAAGCTTAAAGACTATCATTATAAATGGCTACATATCGAACTTATAAACCTAGACTTAGAATAGACTTCAATTATTCTTGTGGGTATTGCAAGGCCAATGAGCCTGAGATTGGAGGAGCAAAAAACTCATTTCAAATAGACCACTATCAGCCAAAAAAAGAGTTTCCTGAATTGATAAATAATTATGAAAATCTAATCTATGCATGTAGAGCATGTAATCAGTACAAGGGTGACTATTGGCCTACTCCTTTTGAATCTTTATTACAAAAAATAATATTAAATCCCAGAGTAGATAATTTAGAGAAACATATAGATCTAAGAAATTTTGAGTGGATGGCTAAAACGCTTAGAGGAAAATGGAATATTTTAAAATTAAGATTAGCTTCAGAACCCCATATAACAAGAAGAAAAGACAGAGCTAAAATTCAACAGATGATTAAAAAGCTTTTAGACAAAATACCAACATTTCAAAAGGAGATCCTTGATTTAGAAACGAAAGGAGATATTTTAAATTGTCAAAAGCTTAGACAAGAATATGAAGAGCATTTAGAAGATATAAACACGTTGAAAAGAAAAATTGAAGGGCCTATGGAGTAAATAGTAATCCCCCTGAAAAATCTTTTATAAATAATTTATATCCACCGACACAATTAAGTTTTTTTAATGGTTTTTTACTGATTTATATACTTATACAGTGTAGTCTTACCAACACCAACCATTTTGCAGATAGATTGAATTGAATGTTTTTTATTGGCATATAGAGTTTTTACCAGCTCTTTTTGCTCATCACTGAGTTTCTCTGGTCTGCCACCTTGTCGACCCCGAGCCCTAGCAGCCTCAAGGCCAGCAAGGGTACGCTCTTTAATCAAGTTTCGTTCAAATTCAGAAAGTGCACCAAAGACGTGAAACATAAATTTCCCAGAAGGTGTCTCAGTATTAATAGCCTCGGTAACACTATGGAAACCGATTCCTTTTTCTTCTAGCTTACTGACATAAGAGATTAAATGTTTGAGTGATCGCCCTAGCCTATCCAATCGCCAAACAACCAAAACATCCCCTTCTCTTAGAAAATTTTCAACCTTCTCTAAACCAGGTCGTTCAGATACAGAACCACTAATCTTATCAGTAAAAATTTGCTCACATCCCACCTTTTTCAATTCATCCAATTGCAAGTCTAAATTTTGTTCATGTGTAGAAACTCTGGCATATCCTACTCTCATTAATATTCCTTAATGTTCGGAAAGGCTAAAAGAATAGAATAAAATGAACTTTGATTAATGTATAGAGTTTTCGAACTTGTTTTCGGGGGTGAAATGTAAATTTTTGAACATCAATATCAGGCGTTCACAAACCCATCGTTTTATGGAATAGAATGTTAAGAAGATAATAGAAATTAGCGGAAGAATAAGTCCAGATAATCCCTTTGAAATGAAAAAACAAATTAATTTTCTTATAAATCAAGGAGTTATATGGTGGAGGCGGCGGGAATCGAACCCGCTACCATGTATTTTGCTCTTTTCACGAAATACCACTAAAGACCATGAACAACCATGTCAATTCTGGGCTATCGTTCTTTCTCCAAAATATATTAAGTTGTCTTTCATCGTCTGTAATTGTCCTCAAATGGTGCCGTTTTGGTGCCGCTAATTAGAGGTGAGTTCAGCTTGCTCGATCGCATCAGGAAAAAGATACACCTTATTTATCCGCTTCTCTTTCAGTAGCCCCTTAATGTAACATAAGTTGCTTTCTGTTCGTTCAATCAAAAACTCCTTAAGTTCAAATCTACAGGTGTCCAATCGATTTTTATAGCGTTGACTAAAATAATTCAATGATGGGAAGGCTCCGTTTTGCAAAAAGAAAGAACACGGATGGCTAAAATAGCTGAAAGTACCTTCTTGTCTTTCCGCTCTAATGTTTTCTGTGTGTATATTTCTATCATGTATTTTAATTGGCGACTGTGGATCAAGGATTTTAAAAGCGTATAAAGCAAGAAATTTGGAGTTTTGCTCAGATTCATTTCCTAAAGCAAAATAAATAGCCACATGAAAATTATATGACCAATCTAATGCCGCAGTTGGGATCCCATAATGTTGTGGCAATGTCTCGTCTACAGCAGACAGATCTTCATAGGGATTAGCTCGCTGAATGAGCGCCCCATCCTTTAAACTGTGACGGTTAATAATGGTTGGAAGATATCTTTCAAACATCTGTTGAAAAGTGGTTTCCTGCCTCCAATACTCAGCGTCACGTAATAGAAAGCTGGCAACATCTTGTTCAGAGACGTTATCAGGATTATTTTTAACAAAAAGATGAAGAGAATGGTTGTAGCGCATTATATAAAGGCACCATTCTTTTAATAAGTATATTGCTGGATGTTGCGAATGAATAGGATTAGATGAATACCATGATGCTATAGTTTTTTTAATTTCTTTGCTATTGAACCACTCATCAAGCTGCGTTAGGTGAATATTAAAGTCTATCTCCATTTGAGCAATCGAATGTTCTCTAAAAGCACTGGGTGTTAACTGATACCTATAATCTTCATGTCCTCTGAAAACATACCCTTCCAAAGACAATTGCTCTAGCGTAGAGATTATAGTGCTGATGCTTGCTGTCATAGAATGAACTTCTTTTTAAGAATGGATGGTTCAATTGTTAATTGCATTATGATTTAATATTCTGCTCACATATGCAATAAAGGGATATTTAATGAGGAAGGAAATATTTTTTTCAATTTTATTAGCTCTACAATTTATTGTAGGCTGTGTTCCTAGATCATTAGAACCAAATGCGAAAAAAGTGGTGATTATCTATAATCAAAGTACTATGGCCAAATCATGTGAGTTTTTAGGGAAAATATTTAATAGTGATGTACATGGAAAAAAACTTCACTTCACGCTTGGTTTAGAGAAAAATCTAAAAACCGATGACCTTAATTTTCTTAAAAATGAAGGGGCTAAATTAGGGGCCAACCTTGTTGTATTTGAAGAGCATCACACATCAATAGAAAGGTACCACCCTCAACCTGGTCATATAACCGACATTAGTATACATGCTATTTATGCCAAGGCTTATCGATGTCCTCCAAATTTAATCAAAAGCATGGAACAATTAAATGAATATCATCATGCATATAAAAATCCAGTGATTACTAAAAATAATTAATTATTGATGGAGTAATGGAATAGCAATAAGTCGATGCATCTTTTAAAAAGCATCTGTAGATATATAACTGCATTAAAAAAAATGCTCTGCCATAAATTAATTAAATGAAAACCTCTAAACTTTATAAAGACTTATATCCTCTTTTAGGTGTTTAACAATATCATCTAAATGATGAATAAATGTCATCATCTCTTCTATGCCACTAGAAAAAGTTGCAGTAGCACGATTAATTTCATTCATACTCTCAACGATTTGCTCAATTCCAACTGCTTCTTGCCTAATAGATACCTCAATGTGTTGGCTTGAAATGGATGCTTCATTAATCATTTTACTTAGCGCATGAATAACGTCGCCTGCTTTCTCAATGAGCTTAATTCCTGAATCAAGAGTGTTAGCTCCTTCTTCGGTAACGGTGACCGCTTTTTCAGTGCTACGCCGTATGTCCTCAAGAATTTTTTGCACCTGTATCGTGGATTGTTCTGATTGCTCTGCAAGGTTTCTTACTTCAGTTGCCACTGCGGCAAAACCTTTTCCAGATTCTCCTGCTTTTGATGCTTCAATTGATGCATTTAATGCTAACATCTTGGATTGTTGGGCAAGCGTATTTACTACTAACGTAATTTCACCGATTTGTTGCATGTGGTTACTTAAATCAAGAATAGTTTGCGCAATAAGCTTCATCTTTTCTTCTGAAGCCCTAATACCCAGAATGCTTTGTTCTACAGAATGAGCACCAAGCTTTCCCTGTTCATAGGTATTTTGAGCCACTTCTCGTAAAACCTGAGCTTTAGCCATAGTGTTTTTTGAACTATTGTCTATTTCTTCCAATGAAGCACTGATTTGATTAATCGCAGATGCTTGGGAACTAATTTCTATTGCTTGTTTATTGGCAGAAGTGAGTACCGTTCCTACCATTGTGACGATATCACTGCTGGCTTGTGTAATTTTTTTTGTTATTGATGAAAGCCTATCCGTCATAGAGTTTAAATCTCGGCCCAAATCTTGTAATATGCCTTCATTTTCTATTTCAAGACGATGACGAAGATCACCGGAAGCAACTTTACTGCTATGTAGACTAAATTTTTTCGAAGAATTAATCAGATTTTCCAATAACACTCGAGTCTCCTCCTCTTTATTACGAAGCATTTCTTCATTCTTTTTTATGGCATCTTGCATGATTTTTAGGGATAAAAGTAGCTTACCCAATTTATCTGATGATATGATTTCGATTGCTACGTTTCGCTCTCCTGCGGCAATTCGCTCAGCAGCATTTATTGCATTATCTAGTGGAATGGATAATGCTCGCTGTGTCATATAAGGGACAATCACTGTTAAAAAAATTGCTAAAATCAACAGCCACAAAGCGGATTTTTTTAAAGAAATTAAATTCTTATCTATTTCATTTATATGAGATTCAATTTCTTTGGATAAGTCTTTAAATAGCCCCCCTTCTCTTTTACCCGTTATCTCCGAAGAAGGACCATCAATGAGATCTATCATTGATTTTTGAATGGCTCGTGTTTTGTTCCTGCTATTTTCTACATTATCTGGATTATTAGGATCTCTTGGAGCATTTATTATTGAAGCTTGAGCTTGATGCAACGATTTATAAAGCTGTCGAAGCTTATTCCATTTATGTTGTATTTCTTGATTATCCAATACTTGGATTACTTGATCACCCTGGACTCTAACTTGATGAATTTCATTCCATATATTGTCAAAATATATCTTATCTTGTGGGTTTCCTGTCATTGCCCAATGCTCCAAGATGTCTTGAGATTGATAAATTTGGGCATCAAGGATAGGAGGCAAATTCTCATTTTGAATTTTGTTACTCAGGTGGATTATATAGTTTACTTTGGGTACTAAAAGTATAATCAATATTAATAAAGGTAATCCAAGAGTCATAAATCCAATAAACAATCGGGTACCCAATGTAATCACAAAACGCCGTTGGATTGCATTAGCTTTCATTACTGCCTCCTTTTCACCATGAGATTTATTGCATCACTAGGACCTTCACCTCATTACCAAATCTTAATAAAATTTTTAAGTGGACCATTTTAAAATAAGATGGCTTACATTTTAATTGGTCAGGATTCATATACTCCACCTTCAGAAAGATCTTCCTTAGTGGTTAATTGAGTAGAGATACAAGTCACTAACGGAACTCCTAATATGCAATGATCATAGTCAAAAACAATTTCACTCCCAATGCGTTTTTGTTTTCATTTATTCCTTAAAATTTGATAACCTCTTCAATAACAACACAAACAGCCCCTTTACTTAGTTCGTTTCAACCGAGTTACTGAATCAATCAGTTTTAAGGTATCTTGTCTGGTAAAAGGTTTAACACATCGCATTTCTTCTTGCGTTCCCTTCATGTCATTATGATGTGTCATTATTACGATGGGTGTAGCTTGATTTAAATTTGAATCCTTTTGAATACGTACAATGAGTTCCTGGCAGTTAAATCCTTGCGTTAAATTTGTATCAATTAAAATCACATCATAACGTCTCATTAAAGCAAGCTCCAAACCAGAGTTCGCATCACAGGCCATATCTACCTTATGATTCAAATTCTGCAATTGTGCGCGCAGGAGAATGCGTTCGCCTAATGAATCATCGACTACCAAAAAAAACAAACAATCGACCATAAGACACCTCATATCACTTTCTTGAACCATCGAGGTACACCTCTTTTGTTATTCCTATGCCTCTTGAATTTCCGCATGTCCTTTATGAGAATTCAAGAGTCGCAATCCGTTCGCCACTACGATTAAACTAGCTCCCATATCCGCAAAAACAGCCATCCAAAGAGTCGCAATACCTCCAAGGGCTAAAATAAAAAACACTCCTTTTATGGCAATGGATAATGTAATGTTTTGCCGAAGAATTCTTGCGGTATTACGGCTCAAATCAATATATAAAGGCAACATGGCCAAATTATCATTCATCAACGCTACATCGGCCGTTTCCAATGCCGTATCCGTTCCTTTTCCCATTGCAAAACTTATACTGGCTTTGGCTAAAGCCGGTGCATCATTAATACCATCCCCTACCATTCCTACCGCTTTGTAATCCTCTAAAAGCTGATTAATCGCTTGCAGCTTATCCGTAGGCAATACATTGGCCTTCACTTCATCAATACCTACTTGATTGGCAATCGCTTTTGCCGTTACTGCATTATCCCCAGTTAACATCGCTGTTTTTATCCCTTGTTCATGAAGCCTTGAAATAGCCCATTGACTGGATTGACGCAATGTATCCGCCACTGCAAACAAAGCAAGGACAGTGGTATCATTACTTAAAATAATTGTGGTTTTTCCCTCTTCTTCCAATCGTTTCAGCTCTTCTTCTACCTCAGGACTGCATACATTATTGTCTTCAGCCAGTTGATGGTTCCCTACATAATACAATTCATTTTGCACCACGCCTTTGACTCCACGACCCGGAAGTGCCGTAAACTCACCAACTTCTAATAAACCAGAGCTGGGTTGTTGTTGCCAATAGGTTACTAATGCATGCGCTACAGGATGCTCGGAATGACTATCAAGGCTTGCTGCAATGAGCAGCAACTCTTCTTTTGTTCTACGCGCGTCATGTACAATAAAATCAGTCACTACGGGTTTACCTGCCGTTAAGGTACCTGTTTTATCTAAGGCAATTAATTTTAACTGATGCCCAGTTTCTAAATAACTTCCTCCTTTAATCAAAAGCCCATGCTTGGCGGCAGAGGCTAATCCGCTCACCACAGTCACCGGGGTTGAAATCACCAAAGCACAAGGGCATGCAATCACTAATAAAGTGAGGGCTTTATAGATCCAGTCATAAAAAGGATAACCAAAAACCAAAGGTGGAATTAATGCGATAAGAACTGCAATCATCACCATAATCGGCGTATAATATTGAGCAAATACATCGACAAAACGTTGTGTCGGGGCACGTTCTGCTTGCGCTTGTTCAATTGCCTTCCCAATTTTGGCAAGAAGGGTATCTCCCGATGCCTTAGTCACTTTGACGTCAAGAACTCCGTACTCATTAAGTGTACCAGCAAAAACTGTATCATCTATCTCTTTACTAACCGGCATGGACTCACCTGTAATCGGTGCTTGATTGACCGTGCTTTTTCCTATAACAACCACTCCATCCATGGCAATGCGCTCTCCTGGTTTCACTCTAAAGACTGCTCCGGGTTGGATCTTCTCGATATGGACCATTTGCCATTGGCCATTATCCTGTTTTACTCGTGCAACTTCAGGTGCAATTTGCATCAAACTGCGAATAGCAAGTCGAGCTTTATCTAAAGAATAACGTTCAATACGTTCAGCCAATGCAAACAATACTGTAACCATAGCAGCTTCAGGCCACGCACCTATGATAATTGCCCCAATAATCGCAATCAGCATCAAGCTGTTAATATTCATTGCTTTGGTACGTAAAGCCAGCCACCCTTTTTTAAACGTAGGTGGACCACTTAGAGCAATTGCCAATAAAGCTGGAACAATAATCCAAACTGAAAATTCTGTATTCAGAGAATAAGCCATGACTTCTGAAAAAAGTGCCAAAACCCCTGCTGATAAAATAATTTTCCAGGAAAAATCAGAAACGGGTTTTTCTCCTTTTTTAGTAGTTATTTGACTGCCTTGCGTGCGAACAGTCATTCCTAAGGATTCTATACGGCCTTGCAACCCATCAATGACAGGAAGACGATGGTGAATCGTGACCTCTTCCGCAATAAAATTAAAGTCCAAATGCTCAATTTCAGGAACGTCTTGTAACTGTTTTCTGATGAGTTTTTCTTCTGCAGGACAGTCAAGACCAGCTACAAAAAATGTTGTCGCTGTTAATTGCGTTGTCATATTGAGCTCCCACATTGCCCACAAAATCGAGTGCCTGGGACATTGGGAGTTTGACACCGTGTACATACGACTCCCTGTGATTCATTTCGAGACATATAGCTGTTCTCATAATTTTTTTGCTTATGATGAGAATTACGGTATCCATTTTGGTAAGAACTACCATTTTGCCCATGATGCCTATTCATGTAATTACCCAATAGTCGTTTTATAAAACTCATGTTATTTCTCCTCATCATCTTCTTCAGCAAAATGTCGCAGCATGTCGTCCAAAATGCACCGTACATGCGTATCAAAAATACTGTAATAAATATGCTTTCCTTCTCTTTTAGCAGTCAATAAACGCGCAGATCGCAACAAACTTAAATGATGACTTGCCAGTGGAACAGATAGATTCAGCTGCTCTGCTAACTCAGAAACTGATTTAGGTCCTTCTGTAAGGCACGTGAGTAGAAGCCGCATGCGGTTGGGCTCACCCATTAAATGCAAGGTATCGCTCAGAGTAATAATTTGATCTTGGGTTAGCATATTTAGTTCAACAGTTAAATAAGTATTTAACTATTAATATAGGCAATACAATGAATTTGTCAAATATGACCACATGGATGTATAATCAAAGGAGCAGAAGCTGATTAAGGTTAATGCACATTTTGTAACCAAAAAGGCGGGTAATATTAAAATTTCTACACTGCCTGTATAAATGCTTATAATTTATCAGAGCTTATTTATCTTCCTTTTTAAATAAAAGATATATTATCTGTTCTTTCCCAGAATGTCCCAGAACATCAAAAGTATTCATTAGAAGTTTACAATGCAGCAGACATACCATGTAAGAAAAAAGCTAAGATGATTAGCAATACTAATAAAGCAATTATCCAAGAGAAAGTTTTCTTTCTTCTCATATTCTCTCCTGATATTAGTGAAATATTTGACCTTTAATAAAAATGTAGTCCAAAATTAAATAAATATTCAATTACTTAATTATAAAGTCATAGGGATAATAAGAATGAAGGACCAATCAAACCAATCTAAAAATCGCTCCAAAGAGAGTTCTTTATGGTTTGCTTTGCTATTAACTGGAGGCTTTCTTATTGCTGAAGTTATTGGTGGAATTATCACGGGCAGTCTTGCGTTGCTTTCTGATGCAGCTCATATGCTCACTGATGTCACCGCACTTATTATCTCTTTGGTTGCTATTTATGTTGGCAAAAAACCTGCCGATGCATCACGAACTTACGGGTATTATCGATTTGAAATTTTAGCGGCTACATTCAATGCCGCTCTTCTATTCGTAGTAGCCCTTTTTATTCTGTTTGAGGCTTACAAACGCTTGAAAAATCCTCCAGAAATATATTCAATGGGCATGTTGGTTATTGCACTTTTAGGTTTAATAATTAATTTCATCGCAATAAAGCTATTATCTCATGGGAAAGAAAGCAGTCTAAACCTTAAAAGCGCTTACTTAGAGGTTTGGAGTGACATGCTTAGTTCTTTAGGTGTGATCATTGCTGCGTTAATCATTCATTATACTCACTTAGCTTGGATAGACTCACTGGTCGCAGTACTCATCGGTTTGTGGGTACTACCTCGTACATGGCAGCTTTTGAAAGAATCAATTAACATCCTCTTAGAAGGAGTACCTGAAGGTATGGATATAAAAAATATTGAAACAACCATCCTCTCAGTAGCAGACATTCTTGATGTTCATGATTTGCATATCTGGGCGATTACAAATGATAAAATTAGCTTAACTGCTCATTTGGTTACACAGATAGGAAATGAAGAGAACATCAGAACAGAAGTTCAAAAAGTACTCTCCGAACAATTTAATATCATTCATACCACACTACAATTAGAACAAAGTAGAACACCTACTTGTGAGGTGCATTAGAAGGTGCCTTTTTCCTCCTTTCATGAAACACGTAATACAAGCCTGGTAAAACAAGTAATGTGAGGAAAGTAGAAGAAATAATGCCACCGATAACTACCGTTGCTAAAGGCCGCTGTACCTCAGAACCTGTACCAGTTGCTAATGCCATAGGCACAAATCCCAAAGAGGCCACTAAGGCTGTCATAAGTACAGGTCTTAGTCGGGCCAGTGACCCTTGCAATACTGCATCTTTTAAATAAAATTTTTTCTGTTCATGAAGCTTATTAATAAAAGTAATCATCACAAGGCCATTGAGCACCGCCACCCCTGATAAAGCAATAAACCCGACCCCTGCCGAAATAGATAAAGGAATTCCACGTATCCACAAAGCAAAAACACCGCCGGTTAAAGCCAAAGGAATGCCTGTGAACACCAACAATGCATCTCTTGCCCTGCCAAAACTCATAAACAGTAATAAGAAAATGCCAAGTAGCGTAACGGGTACTACAATCTGTAAACGTTGTGAAGCAGATTGCAATTGCTCAAACTGCCCACCCCAGTCAATCCAATAACCACTGGGTATTTTAACGTTCTGTTCAATGCGCAGTTTTGCATTATTCACAAAGGTACTTAAATCACTACCTCGTACATTGGCACTAACCACCACTCTGCGTTTACCCATTTCACGACTAATTTGATTAGGTCCTTCACTTCGTACCATTTTCGCTACTTCACTTAAGGGAATAAAATGCCGCTCACTATCTTTAGATGGAGGAAGTGGTATAAAGACTTCACGTAATACATCGGGATCGGTACGGGAAGACTCAGGTAATCGTACCACGATATCAAAACGCTTATCCCCTTCAAAAAGCTCTCCACCCTTTTTTCCACCGGTAGCAATTACTATGGCATCTTGAACAGCGCCAACTTGCAAACCATAACGCGCCAAAGTATCGCGATTAATTATCACCGTCCAAAGAGGTAATCCACTCACTTGTTCGATTTTGACATCTGCAGCTCCAGGTACTTTTTTAAGTTGTGTACTGATATTTTCTGCGATCTCCAATAAAGTATTCATATCATCTCCAAATACTTTGACCGCGACATCACTACGAACCCCCGAGATCAGTTCATTAAAACGCATTTGTATGGGTTGGGTAAATTCATAATTATTTCCTGGAATTTGTCTTACTGCATTTTCAATTTCCTGTACCAGTTCCTGTTTGGTTTTTTTTGGATTAGGCCAATCCTTATGCTTTTTTAGAATAATAAAGGTATCGGCAACATTAGGTGGCATCGGATCGGTAGCTACCTCTGCAGTTCCTAATTTTGCAAATACCGCCTTTACCTCAGGAAATTGTTTCACCCTCTGTTCAACCAAATCCTGCATGGCGATGGCTTGGGTCAAGCTCGTCCCTGGAATCCGCATGGCATGCATGGCAATATCTCCTTCATCAAGGCTTGGAATAAATTCCCCGCCCATACGCGATGCAATAAACAAACTCAACATAACCAAGACGATCGCGGCACCTATAACCCAACGCCGAGCATGAAAAGATCGTCGCAAAACACGCGCATAGCTTATTGAAAGATAATGCACCAGCCAATTTTCTTTTTCCTGAACACGACCTCGCAAAAAAATAGCAATTGCGGCGGGGACAAAAGTGAGAGCAAATAGCATCGAGGACATAAGGGCAATAATTACTGTTTCTGCCATAGGCAAAAACATTTTACCCTCCACACCCGTTAATGTAAGAATAGGAAGATAAACAACAGTAATAATAAAAACTCCAAAAATACTGGGTCGAATAACTTCAGTAGTGGCATAAGAAATCACTTTTAAACGCTCTTCAAGCGTTAAACGTCGTTGTGCTGCATGTTGCTTTTCCCCTAAATGTTTGATGCAGTTTTCTACGATTATAACCGCACCATCTACAATCAAGCCAAAATCTAGTGCACCTAAACTCATAAGGTTTGCACTGATCTTATTAGTCACCATTCCCGTGATGGTGAGTAACATGGATAAGGGAATGACCATAGCAGTAATTAATGCAGCACGGATATTTCCTAAAAATAAAAAAAGAATAATGCAGACGAGCAGTGCACCTTCGAGTAAATTGTTTTTAACCGTGTTGATCGTTGCATTAACCAGCAAGGTTCGATTGTAAACAATAACAGCTTCAACACCTTCAGGAAGTGACTTGTTGATTTCTTTCATCTTCTCAGCAACCCGCTCAGAAACCGTTCTGCTGTTTTCACCCATCAACATGAACACTGTGCCCAAAACTACTTCCTGGCCATTTTCAGTAGCTGCCCCTGTACGTAGTTCTTTACCGTAAACAACTTTCGCCACATCACGCATGCGTATTGGAGTTCCCTCGAAACTAGCAATCACGATATTTTCAATATCAGGAATGTCTTTTACTTGACCAGGAACACGAATAAGATTTTGTTCTCCATTGTGTTCTATATAGCCTGCCCCAACGTTGGCATTATTACGTTGGAGAGCTTCAACCACATCGCTTAAACTCAAGTTATAACGCACTAACTTGGAGGGATCGGGCGTAATATGAAATTGTTTCACATGCCCCCCAATCGTATTGACCTCTGCTACCCCTTCCACATTGCGCAATTGCGGTTTAATAATCCAATCTTGAATGGTGCGAAGTCCCGTGGGGTTGTAACGCTGACTTTTAGGCACATGGGGCTTATTCGTCACCGTATACATAAAAATTTCACCAAGACCGGTAGAAATGGGCCCTAATGTGGTTTCAGACTCTGGCGGTAATTTGTCTTTGACTTCTTGTAAGCGCTCATTAATCAGCTGTCTCGCAAAATAAATATTAGTTCCGTCTTTAAAAACTACAGTCACTTGGGACAAGCCATACCGAGATAAAGACCGGGTGTAGTCGAGATTGGGTAGACCGCTGAGGGCTAATTCAATAGGAAAAGTAATTCGTTGCTCTACCTCAAAAGGCGAGTACCCAGAGGCTTCTGTATTGATTTGAACCTGGACATTGGTAATATCCGGTACAGCATCAATAGGAAGCCTTTGAAAATTATAAACACCAAGCAAGGCGATAATCGCTGTAAACAGCAGGATAAACCAACGATGTTTTAAAGAAAAACGTATTATTTTTTCCAGCATCTTTCATCCTTAATGCTCATGGCTTGCGCCTTCCTTACCCATTTCCGCCTTAAGATAAAAGCTATTTTTAGTCACATAACGCTGCCCTACATCAAGACCTGATAGAACCTCAGCCCATTGTTTGTCTCGTTGGCCAAGTTCTACGGGAGTGGCTTCAAAATAATCTCCTTGCTGGACAAACACCACGTCTTGATCGCCAATGCGTTGCAATGCCGTAAGAAGCACCGCTACCGGCACTGTTTTTTCTTCGATGATAATATAACCGTTGACATACATACCGGGAATCCATAATCGCTGTTCATTGGGTAAAATTGCACGTGCCAAAGTGGTTTGACTGTCCTCTATCCCAAGAGAAGCAATATAAGAGATATGGCTTGTCGTTTTAGGTTTTCCTTCATCACCAATTACATCAATAGTCATTCCCGTTTTAACTAGCGGGGTATCTTTGCGATATAATGTAAAATCAGCCCATACGTTGGTTAAATTAGCAATATCATAAATGGGTTTGTTATTTTGAGCCAATTCGCCATTAGTTGAATATTTTTGTACTATAGTTCCTGTTATAGGTGCATTTATGTTGTAATTTTGTAAACTTTCATTGCTTTCAATTGTCGCTAATAAATCTCCTTTTATTACCTCATCGCCTAAATTTTTATTCATTACTTTGATAATGCCTGCATAACGAGCATAAATGGGAGCCATGGTATCCCGATTAGGCGCAATTTTTCCTACTACTTTTAATTGAGTTTTAATTGTTTGGCTTTCTGCCTTTTCGGTTTGAATATTGGCTGATTGAAGTATGTCAGGAACTAATTTAACCCTTCCCTCATAACTTTTATATTGCCAGCCGTAGACTTTACCTGAAAGCGTTAATTGAAGTGAAACATCAAATGAATGAGGTTCTTTAATAACCTGGTTACTTTGTAAAAAATTCTCAATAGGCTTAAACGTAATAACTTCTTTTCCGCCATTAAATCGGGTTAATTCTGCAGTAAGTTGAGATGAGTTAGAAGGAATAGCTTCTCCTTCTTGATAAAGATATGCACGAAAATGTGGTGGCATCCCTCGTTCAAACAAGAGAAATTCAAGGGTTATATTGTCTTTTTTAAAAAGACGACCTCCGTGTGGACCTTTTTCAAACTCTTCTTGAGATTCACTCTGTTGATTATCGTCATCTGCCCCGAATACCACAGGAGTAATTAGTGTCGATATAAAGATAATTAAGAATAACAAGGAGACGAATTTTTTTATAAGTTTCATTTACTTTCCTTTGTCGGATGTAACCCTAAAAGACCAGTCAATTGAATGAGTGCTTTATGAAAATCAGCATGAGCTTGTTGGTAATGACGCTCTTCTTCATATAAAGTATTTAACGAAGTAGATAATTCAATATATGTATATCGTCCCATTTGATAACCATCTTGGGCGAGCTTAATTGACTTGCGCGCTAAAGGGAGCAAAGATTTCGTCACTAATTGTGCTTCATACCTACTTTGCTGCGCCTGTAAAAAGGTATTGTATGCTTTTTGACGAACCTCTAGACGCGTCCCTTGAAACTCATAGGCTGTTTGTGAGTATTGGGCTTCCGCAGTCAAAATCTTTCCCTGATTGCGGTTATAAACAGGTGCATCTGCAAAGACGGACATCACTGCAGCATTACTGTCGTCATCCGAAAAATGCCGACCACCCAATTGAACATTTAAATCAGGCCATACTGATTTTTTGACTGCAGTAATAGTGGCACGCTTGGCTTGTAATAGCAGTTGCATTTGCAACATTTGCGGGCTTTTCGGTACTTGTTTCACCAGATCGACCCAGTTTAAAATTACATCAGGCAAACCCTTATCAATCAAGGGTCTGTCCACTCGTAAACCATTGCCAAGCAAACGAGCTAATTTTGCTCGTAAGAAGAGCGCGTCACGTCCTGCTTTTTGCTCTTGGATACGTGCCTCCCCTGATCGAATTTGCGCTAAACGCAAATCAAGCTCCGCACCAACCCCAGCTTTAACTCGTTTGTCAATGGCAGTCACAATATCCTGATTCAAACGAACGAGCTTTTTGGTTACCTGATGCCATTGAACGGCATAAAATGCATCGACATAAGCACTTCCTACAGCCATATATAATGCTGCTTTCTGAACATTAATTTGAGCTAAAGACGCTAAATAATCTGCATATGTTGCTTTTTTCAAATACTTAAGACGACCGCCTAAGGGAATCGGTTGCGTTATAGATGCAGTCGTTTCTGCTGCCTCATAACCTGAATAACTTCCAGATCCTCCAAAATTCTCCGCAGTTAAGGTCAGCTGCGGATTCGGATACAGGCCACTTTGAATAAAGGCTCCACGCATGGCTTCTGCTTTATCCATCTCTGCTTGTAACTCAGGGTTATTGCGATAGGCAATATCCAAAGCTTCATGGAAGGTTAAGGGTGCGGCGTGAACCACCGCTTCCTGAAACAGAACGCTTAACAAAATTGCCATGGAGATCTTAATGAAAAAACGCATTCCCTACCTTCACTTGTTCCTAGGTAAATTTATTGAGTTTGATATGTTATTAATTTACATCTACTCTAGTAGATAATCAGTATGCTAACCTTATTCCATAATAACTTATATCATCCATGAAAAGTAGTTGTGTTGGTAGTTGTATTTCTGACCAATTCTATGGGATGTGCATTGAAAGCGGTTTATCACATATCACGCGCAACTAAATGGGGAATCGAACCCGCTGACAAAGATTTTAAGGGTTACTCTAACGACAACAAAAGACCACGAGAGCCTAAATAGATAAAGGTGAGATATGTAACTTTATTTTAATTGTCTTTGAAGGTCTGAAATTGTCTGCAAGTGATGCCGATTTGGTGCCGCTATAAATCAGATTAAGCTGATTCTAATTCTATATGATGAATGCTGAACCGCTTCTACCGTGTGGCTTGTATCAAAAATTACTTAGATTAGCATGTCCGAATGTTTTGCATCACTGTCCCAATAATCTCTATTTCGAGGCCCTCTTCCGCTTTAATATTCGGCCAATTATCATTTAAAGTATGCAACTCAAACTCTGGTGAGGTGTAAGACAATTTTTTATATTGGCAAATAATTGCCTCCATCTTATTGCCAATTTTAACTGCTACATATTTACTTGGTTTTGGAGATACTGCAGGATCAATGACCAATATGTCATTTAATCTGAACTCTGGTATCATACTATCGTCCAAAATCTTCAATGCAAATGCATCATTACTTAAGTTAGGTAACAACACCGAACTTACAGAGATAGTGATATTCTCTGATTCTTGTTGTTTTTGATGCATGTTTATATGTTTCTTTGCATCACATGCTTGACTGTGATCTAAAAGCGGAATTAATTGGGTAGGACTTTTTACTTCAAACTGCTTTTCATCCGACAAACACATCAAATAAGCAGGTGAAACATCCAATGCCTGCGCAAGCGATTTAATCTCTTCCGGCCCCGGAGTACGCACACCCTGTTCCCAATTCGTCAGGCGCGTTTGTTTCAACCCCCCTGCAAGCTCGCCAAGAGCCTTTAACGTCAAGCCTTTAACCTTCCGTGCCTCAAGAATACGTTTGCCAATTTCCTTTTTGATATTTAGCTCAGCCAAGGTTGCCCCTAAAAATTAGAATTAACTATTGCAATATCACAATTTGTGATATAAATTAGTTTATAAATTTACGATTTGTGAATAATATTCTGGTATTTTTATAAAGATATCACATTATGGATATAAAAACGAGGATGAGTAGGGATTACCCATGATGGATTTTGTGATTAATGGTGATGAGTTAGAGGCAATGAGTGGGTTACCCCATATCCAGCAACTGGCTTATTTAAGAGGGATACGACCTTATATGGACGTTAAAACCGGAATAGTCGGAGTCAAAAGGCGCATCAGTCATCAGTCTATTTCTGAGCAACTATATGTAGAGCCGCATCAAGGCATAAAAAGTCAGAGTTTTTCGCGTGATCAAGTTCGACGTGCTATTTCAGGATTGGTGCGTGCCGGGCTAATCGAAGTGCAATCCGAAGGAATGCATTTGATTTTGAAATGTCCTTTATCATCTCAGCATTATTCTGTCCAAAATAAAGCCGCCATAAACCCGCCACAGAAAGCCACCACAAAACCGCGTGGGGAATCCCTTGAGAATACTGGGTTATCCGAGGTTGAGGCACTAAAAGCCGACACAGTGGAATCCCAAAAAGCCGCCATACCTCATAAAGATAATTATTATATTTATTTATTATCGCAATTCGAAAAATTCTGGTCGCTTTATCCTGAGAAAAAATCCAAGAACAACGCACAAGCTGTATTTGAAGAGCTAAAACCTAACGCTGAGCTATTTCACACCATCATCAACGCATTGAGCGCCCAAATTAATCATCGCGAAACCATGAAACTACAAGGCACATGGGTGCCACCTTGGAAATACCCCGCGAATTGGCTTGCACAACGTTGCTGGGAGGATGAATTACCTACGGATGCATTACAGGAGAAGCACCATGCAGAGCATACAAAAAATACTCGTAAACGTCACACCACAGAAGACCTGTTCTGCCCACCCTGTGATGTCGAAGAGCGAGGAAACACCAATGTCATCCAGCTCCAAAGATGCCTTCAAAGCTGAGAGACGTATTGATTTATTGTTCTCCAAGTTTGCGGCCTTTTATGGGCATGTTTGGAGAAGTCAGTTTAAGGATGAAGTTTTTTTGAAGTTTGCCAAAAGGGAATGGCAAGAAGCGTTAAGTGATTTTACCGATGCGGTACTGACCAAGGCCATTTTAAATTGCCGTGATTTTTACGAGTTACCGCCCACGCTGCCGCAATTGCTGTATTGCTGCAGACAAATCAGGAAACAAGAATCGTTTTATGTTGTTAAGGATGTGTATCAACCTGCAAACAAAGCTGTTGTGAGTTCCTGTTTGCAGAAGTGCAAGGAACTTTTAGCAAAATAACTGGAGAGCACCATGTTGGTTTTAACACGAAAAGCAGGGCAACAAATTTTAATAGGCAAAGGCTTGATTCAAATGAAGGTGCTCAAGGTCGATGATGACATCATCAGCATTGGCATTAAGGCACCTCTACATATTGATATTGACCGAGAAGAAATTTATCTGAAAAAACTCCAACAAGAGAGGGCAGAATCTTCTACGAAGAAGGTGGCGCTATGAGCAAATTCAAAAGATGGAGCCAGCTTCTTCGCAATCATCTATGCGATCTTTATTTAATAGGGGTTTGTGCCCTGCTGCCATCGCTATCCCATGCCCAATCGATAGAAAGCATCATCAATAGAACCATCAATTACCTGCAGGGTGGTCTTGCACGAACTATAGGTGTGTTTTGCATCATCATCGCAGGTTACCTGTGTTTGGCGCGTCAAAAATTTCCCAAAGAATATTTTGTGATGATTCTTGTGGGGATGGGTATCATCTTTGGCGGATCTTCCCTGTATTCAACGCTTATTGGATAGGAGATTCTTATGAGCGATTTGGAAATAAGTCCTATATTTAATGCGCTAACCCGTCCGGCAATGATTGCTGGGGTGACCTTTGAATACCATATGTTAAATCTCATTATGTCGATGTGCGCGTTCATAGGTATCTCCCCACTGTATGGTCTGATTTTTATTCCCTTACATGTTTTCGGATGGCTGGTATGTCGATACGACACCCATTTTTTTACCATCTGCGCAAAGCGCTATTTATTGCCTCAAGTACCGAATACATCATTATGGAGGGTTCGCTCTTATGAACCTTTCTAAGACTTTGAAGCAGGTTTATCAGGAAGCAAAAGTTTCTGATTTATTTCCTGTAACGCATCTTAATACCCCCAGCATTTTTGAATCGCAATCAGGCTTTGTGGGTTCGGTTCTCAAGGTCGATGGAGCTGCTTTTGAAATTGAGGAAGCCGATACTCTAAATCACCAACGCTTCTTGCTACATCAAGCATTAGTAAGTTTGGATTCTCGTTTCATCGTTTATGTGACAACACACCGACAAAAAATATCATGCCCATTAATTGGAGAATATAAGCCAGGGTTTGCGAAGGATCTGGATGAGCGTTACCAACAACGTTTTAAAGATAAAAACCTGTATAAAAATACCCTGTACATTACGGTTGTGCTTAAAGGAGATGATACCAGCAAAACTGGGTCTTGGTTGCAGTGGGCTAAAAGCCTCTCAATTAAGAGAAATAGTGAGCTGGCTGAACACCACAGAGAACAAAACATCCAAATCCTAAATCGTGCTGTTGAGCAATTGCATGCGAACCTTACCCCTTTTGGATCATCGATACTTGGCGAGCAGGATGAAGCATTGGGCTTTAGCGAGCTGCTTCAGTTCCTTGGGTTAGTAGTCAATGCAGGCCAAACAGCGTCATTTAAACATCCTGTTTACAGTCCTCCAATAGCGAACTCGATTCCTCATACATTCAAACAAGAAACCAAATACCCTGAAGGGCACCTCAGCCAATACTTAAGTACCTGCCAGCTTCTATTTGGGGAATGCATCCAGTTTCAAGGAAATACCCAAGAAGATTGCATGTTTGGCGCGATGTTGTCACTCAAAAAATACCCCACTAACACCGCCAGTATACTTTTAGATTCGATGTTATCTCTGGATTGTGAATTTATTGCCACACACACCTTTGCACCCCTTGGCCGCGACAGTGCCTTGGATATGATTTCTAAAAAACGTTCCAAACTCCTAAATGCCGAGGACAAGGCATTAAGCCAAACCACTGCATTAAGCGATTTGGAAGATGGAATTGCCAGTGAAACTCTATTACTAGGCGCACATCATCACACCGTAATGTTATTGGCGCCAAAAAAGTCCTTATTAGATGCAGCCATACTGGATGCCACCAAACGCTATGGATCTGCTGGAATTGTTGTGGTGAAAGAAACGCTGGGACAGGAACCAGCTTTCTGGAGCCAATTGCCTTGCAACCAACATCTTATAACACGTGCCTCCCTGATTACTTCCCAAAATTTTGTGGATTTTTGCCCATTACATAACACCCAAACGGGCTTTTCCAATGAGAACTTTTTAGGTGGTGCGGTGACACTTTTGGAAACCCCATCGAAAACCCCAGTCTATTTCAACTACCATGCCCGAGGCTCTAAAACCAATCCATCCAAAGGACATGCTGCAATTTTTGGAGGAAACAACGCAGGAAAAACTACACTGGTGAACTTCCTTGATGCACAAATGGGACGTTTTGGCGGAAGAAGTTTTTTCATAGACCGGGATGAATCCTCCAAAATTTATATTTTGGCTTCCGGTAACAGCTCTTACATCAAAATAGAGCCATCCAATCCAATCGCCATGAATCCATTGCAACTGCCGGATACCTCAGAAAATCGTTCGTTACTGAAATTATGGTTTGCAACCTTGGTACAAGCAGAAGGCGAGCGCGTTATCCCAAGCGATATTGCTGAAATCATCAATGATTGTATCGATTACAGCTTTGAGCAACTCGCCCCGGAATTCAGGACGCTTAGTCATCTAAGCCAATTTCTACCCGTTGATTTTCCACGTTGGCCACATCTAAAAAGATGGTTAAAGCGTAACGATTCCAGAATTGATGGCGAATTTCATTGGCTGTTTGACAACCAGCACGATGCCTTAAATCTTGATTTTGATAAGGTGGGATTTGATGTTACCTACCTGATGGATCAAGTACATAGCGTTATTGCAACGCCTGTCTATTTATATTTGTTGCATCGTATGCGCCAATGCCTCGATGGTCGGTTAACCTCTTTTATTATTGCTGAAGCATGGCAGCTCTTTGCATCTCCCTTTTGGGAGAAAGCGCTTCGCGAATGGTTGCCTACGATTAGAAAGAAAAATGGGCATTTTATTTTTGATACCCAGTCCCCAAAAACGATTACCGATTCACCGATTAAACACATTGTGCTGGATAACCTGGCCACCTTGATTGTATTTCCCAATCCACTAGCAGACAGGGAAACCTACATGGAGCATTTAAAGCTGACCGAAGCACAATTTGAGGCGATTAAAGAAAACACGCTCGAATCACGCATTTTTTTGTATAAACAAGACCACGAAGCTTTTTTGTGCAAACTGGATTTAAGCGGTTTAAGCCAATACATCAGGGTACTTTCTGCCAATACCCAATCGGTTAAGTTACTGGATGAAATCATCCAAGAAGTGGGTCATGCCCCTGATATTTGGCTTCCTGTCTTTTTTGATAGGAGCAAAAAATGAAAATAACAGCCTGTTTCTTAATTGCAGCGCTGAGTATAAGTGGGGCCAGTCATGCGGATATTTTTGGTGTAGAAGATGTCCAGCTTATTGCCTTGGCTATGAAACAGCTGGGTGAGCTTCAAGAACAATACCGGGTACTTACCGATACCTATCAAACCGCAAGAAGTCAGCTTGATAACTTAAATCAGCTCAAATCCATGAACTCAGGGCATTATGGATTTGGTGACTTTAACAATGGTTTAGATACCCTACAAAGCTGGCAATCACCTGTCAGCACTTGGCAGGATGCACTGCAAAACCTCTCAGGAGGCAATCAGCAACGATATCAGGCACTCATCGATGCGTATGAAAAGAACCATCCCGCATTGGATGAAAGCAGTTATGCGCGTTTCACTACTCCTGCAAATGCCATGCGTTTTAAAGAAGATAAAGCGGTGAACCGTGCAGTGCTTGTGCAAACCACCGAAAGCTATAACGAAATCAACAAGCATATGGAAGCCCTCCATAAGCTCTCACAACAAATTGAAAAAACACCCAACACCAAGGGAGCTATTGATTTGAATTCCCGTCTCATTACCGAAATCGGGTTTATTCAATTAATGAGCTTAAGACTTCAGGCGTTAATCAGCCAGCAAGCAGCACAGGAAAATTTATCCGCGCTACAAGACAGGGCTGAAATGGCAAAGTTCAATCGATTATCCAAGTGACAAGGAGTAACCACATGAAATGGCTTTTGAGTGTGTTGATGATTACATTACTTAGTGGCTGTTCAAAGCCCCCCGATTTGGATTCTCCCTGCCATCACTTTGGGCAGTATTGCCCTCAGTATCCCATTAACGATGAACCCATTATGGAACTCACAAAATGAACACACTCATGAAAGGTCTAATGGTTATTTTAATGGCTGCGACAATTAGCGCATGTCATCACGAAAACCCATTAAAAACACAACCTGCCAAGGTCAGTGTTACGTTCTTGATCAACGCCTCTGCCAATGCTGAAAAGCGATTGCATTTTGCCATTCACAAAGATGCTTACGGCTTTGTCTATCTGGAGTGTATGGAAGGCAAGCAAAGCCCTGACATCGAATGTGATGCACTATACCAAGGCATGATTACCTTTGCTAAGGAAGGTCATTATTCGGACTTCGAAACGATAACGCTGGCTGATTTAACTGACCAAAATCTTTTTGAATCACTGGCTGATCATTATGCCGAAACAGCGGCCACCATTTGGCCTCATTTTGTTTCAGGAACTTAAACCATGAGTACATTACAGTTTGACAATTTCATCATACAGCTTGCAGGTGAAGTGGATAAGCTGACCAATCACTTTGTTTTTGATGGCTACACGGCGCTTGCAACACTCCTTAAAGCCCCATTGGGAGCCATGATTGTTCTTTACATCATTTTGAAAGGCTATGGAATTGCTTTGGGTGTAATCGAGAGACCCCAGCATGAATTGTTTCGATTAAGTATGCGGGTTGGATTGATTTACATGATGGCCATGAACTGGGATCTGTTTTCATCCTACATGCGCGATCTGTTTGTATCGGGTAGTGAATCCATTGCAACCCGATTAATGCAAGCGGTGCACAAATACCCATCAGGCGGTTCAATCAATCAGGGATTACAAAACGTGTTGAATGAAATCCTCAAATTGGGTTCGGATTTATTTGATGCAGGATCGCTTAGAAAACTCACGCCCTATTTTGCAGGCATGATGGTGTTTTTATCTGGAAGCATCACGATAGGTCTGGCTTTTATTGAAATCGTCATCGCCAAGCTGATGTTGGCTGTGACCTTATGCACTGCACCCTTATTCATCCTGTTTACCTTGTTTGAGCAAACAAAATCTTTTTTTGACCGATGGCTTGGCGTGCTCGCGGGATTTGCCTTTGTACTTATTTTTGTGTCCAGCGTGGTTGGACTTTGCATCCACTTATTGCATTGGGTGACCTATGCCTTTCTAGGTAATACGGATGAACTGACTGCAGCCATTTGGGTACCGATTTTTATCGTGGCCTGTCTCTGTGTTATGGGCATCACACAAGCCGTTGCCATTGGCAAAAGCATTGGTGGTTCGGTGTGCACTTCGGCTGGCTCTGCCATGGTTGGAGGCTTTATTGGTGGCAGTTTAGGGGCATGGGGATTTTCGAAGTCCTCCGTTAAAAAACCAATAAATACCCTGCGTCAAGGTTTAGGAAACGCATCGCGTCTGATGGAAAAGGGCAAGCAACTGGGATCAGCCAGTCACAATGTATTTAAGCAACTGCATAAAAACCTGCGAAGAGGAGCATCATGAGCAAAACCAATTTGAATGATTACTTTAAACGTGCGCGAAGTTGGGCGGACGATCAGTTTGGTCGAATCGAACAATCACGAAACCGCTACCAAGCCGCATTTTTTTCAGCCATGGGCTTGAATGTAGCGGCTCTTATGGTGATAGGAATGCTCGCGCATTATCAAACTGTAGTACCGATGCTGGTTCATCATTACGACAATGGGGTTACCACCATTGAACCCATAGAGAATAAAGAAACACCGATAAATCGCACACAGATTGAAAGCGATATTGCCCGTTACATTCAATACCGTGAGTCCTATGATGTATCAAGCTATCGCGCTCAATTTGAATTAGTGCACCTACTTTCCAATAGCACGGTTGCCAAGGAATATTTGCAGGAGCAAGATGCTGCAAATGCTGCCTCGCCCATTCATGCCTTGGGGAATCATATCAAGCGAGAAGTTCGCATTTACAGCATTAATTTCCTTGATTCCGTTTTGGCGAATGAAAAAGACCTTCATAAAGATCACCACGCATTGGCAGAAGTGGTATTCAGTCTGATTGATACCGACAAAACCAGTGGAAAAACCATCTCCACGCATTACAACGCCATGATTTCATGGCGATACACCAATCCCCCGGACTCCCCTGAAACCCGTTGGAAAAACTGGGATGGATTTGAAGTCACGCGCTACTCAAGGCAAACCCGTTTAATGGAGGCTCAAGCATGAAAAAAATACTGTTGAGTGCGGCAGTCCTGCTCTTGTCGTTAGGCACCTATGCCCAAAATAACCCAACGTCCTTATCAACAGATACCCGAATCAAAAAGGTGGTTTATCGAGAAAACGATGTGATTCCAGTCCATGGCATTCCCTTTACCACCACGCAAATTCAATTTGCGAAGCAAGAGCGGGTTCTCGATATTGAAGGCGGTGACACCACCGCATGGATGGTGACCTATCACCCGCAACTGGAGAATATGATTTTTGTAAAACCCACGATGTTTGATTCCAATACCAATATGACGGTGATTACCAATCAACGCGCCTATTATTTTAACCTGACCAGTACTAAAAAACTGGAACAGGAGCCAGGCCAAAAAACCTATGCCTTAAAATTTGAATACCCTCAAGCGCAAGCCATTCACACAAAACATACGACTCCAAATAAGATGGTACATCCAAAAGTGGTAAACACGGCTTATCGATTTAGTGGTAGTCCACAGCTTGTTCCTCGTCATGTATTTGATAATGGGAAATTCACCTATTTTGAGTTGAGTGCTCAAGGCAGCGTTCCAGCAATTTTTGCGGTGGATGACCAAAGCGGAAAGGAATCAACCGTTAATACAAGGCGTGAAGGGAAATACATTGTAGTGCAACGTTTAGCCCCGCAATTTACCTTAAGGCAAGGTGGCCTTACGGCTTCGGTCTTTAATACACCAGAAATCAATCGTATCAGAGCAAACAGGAGGCCAAAATGAGCATTGATGATAAAAAGCTGGAGGATTCTTTGGGCAATCGGACTCAGGTTGCTAAAAACCCAAAACACACAGCAATCAAAGACAAGTTGTTGCTCGCAGGCGTCGTGGTGATTTGTATTGTCATCGGTATAGGCGGGTTACTGCCCCAGCGAAAAGCAAATACCGTAAATGAACCCGATGAAAAACAGAGTTTAAGCATGGCCTTAAACCAAAATCTGGAGCTGATCGCAGCCCTTAAAGAGAAGAATGCAAAAGCGCAATCGGGTTATAAAGGTGGCGACCCAAGCCATCCCCCCTTTCTAAAAGCGGTGGAAACCCATACGGTCAGTAAGGAAACTTTAGCTCGAATGAATGCCCCTTCCACTTTTTTTAATTCAGGAGGTAATGAGGTGAGCAGTAATGCAACGGGCGGCGAAGTTCAAACCAGAAAAACCCTCACTGGCCGTGATGGAAATTCTGAATTTTTGAATCAGCAAAATGATATTACGTCGGTTTCTGCAAAACGATTACCGCATCCGGCCATGACCGTACCCGCCGGAGAAATGATTCCAGCAACGCTCGAAACAGCCATTAATTCGGAGTTGGCGGGGATGGTACGGGCAATTACAACACGGGATATCTTTGCCTTGGAAGGCAGTAAATTACTAATCCCCAAAGGCTCTACTTTAGTCGGACAATTTAATACCGCAACCACCCAAGGCCAAAGCCGACTCTTTGTTGTATGGAATCGTCTACAGATGACCAATGGCGTGATTGTGACCTTAAATAGTCCCGGCAGTGATCCAATAGGTCGTTCAGGACAAGCGGCTGATTATATTGATCGTCATTTCTTTGAGCGTTTCGGCAGCGGTGCGCTATTGTCTGTTCTGGGTGCGTATACAGCAACAGGTGGCGTTCATGGTCAGGACGAATACAACTCCATGTCACAATACCGCATGAACATTGCGAGCAGTTTCCAACAGGCAGCAAATCAAACACTTCAGCAGGACATGCAAACACGCCCGACTTTGCAAATCAATCAGGGAGCTGCCATTAACGTCTTTGTAGCCCACGATCTTGATTTCTACCGTGTAGCTGGGAGGGCATAATATGGAATCCATCAAAGCCTGCTTCTCTCCCGGCGCAACAGGGCTGCTCTCTCCCTTGCAGGATTTTTTGGAAGATGAGCACGTCTCTGAAATTTTAATCAATAAGCCCCATGAGGTCTTTATCGAGCGAAACGGCCAATTAATTCGTTTTGATATTCCGGTATTAACGCCACAATACTTGCGCCGTTTATTTTTGCTCATTGCCAATGAAAATAAACAAACTCTTTCGGAGTCTTCGCCCGTGCTTTCTGGAAATCTGGTCGATGGCTCAAGGGTACAACTGGTGATTCCTCCGGCTTCACTTTATGAAACCCTGTCCATCCGAAAATTTACTTTAAAACAGGTCAGCTTCGAAGAGTATAAAGCGATGGATTTTTTTTCATCGGCGCGTGGAGTAGGAATTAAGGAGTATTCGGAGTGCCTTGATAAATCCGATGAGCTGCTTGAACTCTACGATGCGAAAAACTGGCATGAATTTATAAGACAAGCGATTTTACAGAAGAAAAATATCATCATATCGGGTGGAACCTCTTCAGGTAAAACAACTTTTTTAAACAGTTGTGTAGGCCAAATACAGCTTCATGAACGCTTGATTACCCTTGAAGACACTTATGAAATGGATGTCCCACACACCAATATCGTTCGTCTAAGAGCATTAAAACAAGTTGGAGAGCAAACACAAAAAGTCACCATGCAAGATTTGGTTCAATCCACCTTAAGACTGCGTCCAGACCGCATTATCATGGGTGAAATTCGCGGACGAGAACTCTTTGATTTTGTATCAGCCTGCTCCACGGGGCATAGCGGTGCACTTGCAACCATACACGCCAACAACCCAAGAGTTGCCTTCATGCGCATGGCGCAACTCTACAAACTCAATCAGGTTGCAGGCATGGATGAAGTTGATATTTACAAGGTGTTGCATGAAGTCATTGATGTGATAGTTCAGTTGCAAAAAACGAATAGCGGCAGACGTTTGGCGGAGGTGTATTATAAACATGCGTAATCCAGGGATTGTTGCCATTGCCTTGATATGTGGGCTTGCCGTAACCAGCCAAATTGCGGTGCTGTTAACAGGTATCGCTCAATGGGCAAGTCCGCTGGCGCTGGTTGATTTACTAAGACATGGATTTTATTGGGAAACGGCCATAGCGGGTTGTGTCACCGCTCTTTTGGTGAGTTGTGTGGTTGGCTTTTTGAAACAAGGATTTTATCGATACCTTTCACTTTTATGCAGTAGCTCCTTGCTGAGTGGGCTGGCCGTTTTTCTATTGGGATTTGAACTTTATAGCTATATTTTTTTAGGATTTGTGCAAAGCCCTTCGGGACTCATGGAGCTTGTCTCTCTTCATTATCAAGAACCTGATTTATGGCACCGCTTCCTAACGGTTGAAGGTATTGTTTTTCTCATGACGTTTTTGGCTATTGTAATTTATTTGTTTCATTGGCTTAGACCAGACAACAAGGCGCTTGGTAACGCACATTTTTCAAACGGCTTTGAAACTAAGCGAGCAGGATTTTTTGAGCGTCAGGAGCAAAGCATCATTATTGGCAAAAAATACGCTGCGCCACTTTATTCACACGGCTTTGAACACGTTCTGGTTTTTGCGCCCACCGGAAGCGGTAAAACACGAAGTATAGGGATCCCCAATCTTTTTCACTACCCATTCTCTGTAGTGTGTAATGATGTAAAACTCACGCTTTTTAAGACTACATCAGGCTACCGTGAAAGTGTTTTGGGACATCGGTGCTTTTGCTGGGCACCAGCCGATGAGAACCGACTCACTCACTGTTACAATCCTTTATCGTTAATCTCTGATGACAAAATTCAACGCCTGACCGACATCCAGCGCATAGCCCATATTTTGATGCCGGACAATAAAAAGTCCGACCCCATTTGGCAGCAAGCCTCACGTAAGTTATTTAAAGTGGCTGTACTGTACTTGCTGGATACCCCCGACAGACCGATCTCACTTGGCGAAATAAACCGCTTGGTCAAACAGGCTGGATTTGATGATTGACTGGCCTCTGTTTTGGAAGAAACTGAACATCTCGACCCAGAGTTTTATCGCAACGGATACTCTTATCTGAATAATCATGAAAAAACGAGAAGCTCGATTCTTGAAACCTTTTCCGGCTATTTTGAATTATTCGATGATCCAACCATTGATGCAGCCACAGCACGTTCTGATTTTGATTTACGACAATTAAGACGTGAAAAGATAACGATTTATATAGGGTTTACCGATGATGATATGGAACGGCTCTCACCACTATTAACGCTGTTTTGGCAGCAACTCATTTCAGTCATGATTAAAAACCTCCCCGATCCGGTGGAAGAACCCTATCCTTTGCTGTGCCTAATTGATGAATTTTCATCTCTAGGCCGTATCGAAAGACTCAGACGCTCACTTAAATTACTGCGCGAATACCGTGTGCGTTGTGTGCTCATCATGCAATACATCGCCCAAACCTATGAACAATACACCCATGATGAAGCCAAAGCCTTTACCAACATTAAAACCAAAATAGCCTTTGCCACCGAAGACATCCACGATGCAGAGTATGTCAGTAAATTGTTAGGTACGCGCACCGTGAAAGTATCCGCAGGTTCAACCAGCACCCAAACCCAAGGTTATTCGGAATCTAAAAGCTACAACTATCAGGCCATCCCTTTATTACGGCCGGATGAAATCATGCGTTTACCTGAAGATCAAACCCTGATTATGCGAACAGGTCATACTCCTGTAAAAGCTGCGCAAATGATTTGGTATCAAGATTCTGAAATGAAGCGATTAACTTGCGGCGCGACACCCGTGCCTCAGCAATCGATTCAACATCATCCATTT